>NZ_JBITNB010000026.1:0-50081 GCF_054373195.1 Paenibacillus sp. CMAA1364
CCTATATATCTATTTTAATAGATTTGGGAGTTTACACAATCTATTTTACACACTCTAGTTGTAGACTGGGAACATACCAAATAGTATTGAGCTGAGTATTGGTATAGCTTTATAAAACTCAATCTCTGATTACTTTATGCTACAAAATACTAGCCTAAGAAAGAATTAATATTTTCCGAATTAATATGTCATATGCCTATTATACCCCGAAGTTTTAACGATAAATAATGTAGAAGATCTTTTATACTAAATTATGAAGAAATATAAAAGTGTCCAAATAAGCCAACATAATTGAACATGTCGAGAAAACTAAAATTATGATTAATATATCATTTCACAATAAATTGGAATAGGTTCTCGTAGGTCAAGATGAAACTAAGGTATATATGAATATGTATTTGAAATGAGAACTTTCACAATCAGGGGTCAGTTGCTGAAGAAGGATTGTGCCTTAAACGGACCCAGGTTTATTGAATGTATGTGTTGAATAGTAAAAATTTAGCTATTTTATAAATTGAGTACTTCGAAGGAGAGTTTTAAGAATGATTAGTTGGAATGTAAGAAAAGCAGATTTAAAAGATGCTGCTGAGCTTCAAAAATGCATGCACTCAGCCTATTCAAAGTATTCGGATAGGATAAATATTAAAGATCTACCTCCAATGAAAGTAAATTATAAAGATGAAATTTCTTCTTTTCCGGTTTGGGTTGTGGAGTTTAATAATCAAATAATCGCTGGATTAGTATTGATGTTTAAAGAGGATTATGCATCACTTGCTAATATTGCTATAGATCCTGAATTTCAAGCTAAAGGGTTAGGGAAGTTTTTGCTAAACTTCGCAGAACAAGAGACTATAAATAAAGGATATTCAGAGATAAAATTGGCCACTCATGTTCTATTCACTGAAAATGTATTATTTTACAACAAACAAGGTTGGGTTCTAGTAGGTCAAGATGAAACTAGGCTATATTTGAAAAAAAAATTGAAATGAAACTTTTCACAAACGGGTGCGATTGCCATCTCTTTCTTATTTGGGTCTGTGCAAAATAACATTTAAAATAGGTGCAAATCAACTCCTAAAGTGACATTCATTTTGCCAAAAAGAGCGATTTTTTTGTGTTGTTTTCGGTTGAAAAGTTGCAAAAATATGCTTAAAGTAGTGCAGAGGACGGAACGATTTCGTAAAAGCGCTAGCGGTCGCCTTGGTCTCCGAATTTCACCCCCTAGCGGTTTCAATTTAGAAATTTGGAGACCACAGCGACTGGAGAAACGATCCGTTCGCGGAGCGTCCTCTCAGATAACTAACTATTCTCTCACAAAAAACAAATGGGGTGCTCCTAGCCATTTTCATGACTTATGGATCAGCCCCATTATTGTATGTTCATGAATTACGTTATTGCTGTAAGTATGCGCCAAGCAACTTCGTTGTGTTAAGAATAGCCTGCTTATGCGTGCGTTCCATAGCATGAGAAGCATGGACACCCGGACCAATCAGTGCCGCACGAATATTGTTTCCACCTCTTAGAGCCGCAGACGCATCTGACCCATAAAAAGGATAGATATCGATGGCATAAGGAATATTCTCTGATTCTGCCAAAGAAATAAGAAGATTGGTCATATCATAATCGTATGGACCAGATGAGTCCTTCGCACAAATAGATACGTCCATTTCCGTGCAACTAAGGTCATCACCAATACAACCCATATCTACGGCAATTAATTCCTCGATATCTTCAGGGATGGAGGATGCACCATGGCCTACCTCTTCATAATTAGAGATCAGAATCTTAAGCGTATTTCGTGGCTTCCAACTCTCGCGCTTCATAGATTCAAGTAGTCCGAATAATGCAGCAACACTGGCTTTATCATCCAGATGACGAGATTTTATATATCCACTATCTGTCAGAACAACTCTGGGGTCAAAAGAAATGAAATCCCCAACCGAAATTCCTAATTTCAGGACGTCTTCTTTGGACTGAACAAGCTCATCAATGCGTACTTCCATATGTTCTTCAAGACGTTTGAAATCACGTGCATCGTTGTAGACATGAACAGATGGATGTGTACTTAGAATGGTTCCTGTGTACTTCTTACCATTTCGTGTATGAATGGTGCAATATTCGTTCTCAATAGCCTGCATCATAAAACCACCAACTAACGTCATTCGAATTGTGCCGTCGGGTCTTATCGCACGCACCATTGCACCTAACGTGTCCACATGAGCACTCAGCCCCACTGTACGGCTATTATCATGACCTTGTATAGTCAGGATGGCACCGCCCTTATGATTGCGTGTTAGAGGAACGTCAAGCGCGCTAGCTTCCTCCTCGATCCATTTCATGATATCTGTCGTAAATCCACTAGGGCTGGGTATTTGTAATAGTGTGTGTAGAAAACTTAGAATATAAGTCTCATTGGGTTGAATGGACAATCGAGTCTTCCTCCTTGTTATTCTCTGTGGTGTGTGTTGGAATCGTCTCGATTGGGATGACATAACCAGTCTCTTTCATGACGATATCCAGTTGATTAGATAGGCGTTTTATTTCTCTTTGTAGTTTATATTGTCTATAAATGCCATAGGAACCAACGATGATTCCTCCAATCAATGTACATCCTAATATCAACAGAATAAGAGGGATGTTGACCTCATTAAAAAAGAAGTTTACACGAACTGGATTCACATTAATGACAGCAAAGAAAGCGGTAAGTAGGGCGAATACAAGCCCAGCGATCAAAGACCATTGCATTTTCATATCGACAACTCCTTTCAAGGGATGGGTTATAATATAAAGTCACCTTTGGAAGCGGTTCTTTAATCACATTATAAAATCCCTTGACCAAATGGACAAGGGATTCTTATAAAACACGCAATTTACTTCGTTAATTGCTCCATTTGTGTAATTAATTCTTCGAATACGCTCATCGCATCACGAATTGGCTGTGGGGAAGACATATCTACGCCAGCTTTACTTAGAATATTAATGGAATAGTCACTTCCACCGCTCTTAAGGAACCCAAGATAACGATCAACAGCGGGTTTACCTTCATCTAAGATTTGCTTGGAGAAGCTTGTTGCAGCCGAGAAGCCTGTTGCATATTTATAAACGTAGAAACTGTTATAGAAGTGTGGAATGCGTGCCCATTCCATCTCAATCTCTTTGTCAACAGCCATATCAGGACCATGGTACTTGAGATTTAATTCATAATAGATATCCGATAGTGCTTGAGGAGTAAGCGATTCACCTTGTTCAGCATACTCATGAATGATTTTCTCAAATTCTGCAAACATAGTCTGTCTGAACACCGTTGTTCGGAATTGGTCCGCATAATAAGTAAGTAAATACATTTTCTCTTTGGGGTCCGTTGATTTATTCAATAAGTAATCCATTAACAAAGCTTCATTCGTCGTGGAAGCAACTTCGGCAAGGAAAATGGTGTATTGTGCATCACGATATTTCAATGCTTGATCAGAATAGTGTGAATGTAATGCGTGACCCATTTCATGGGCTAATGTAAACATACTATTTAGATTATCCTTATGATTTAAGAGGACATAAGGGTGTGTACCATAAGCTCCCCAGCTGTATGCGCCAGTTCTTTTACTTTCATTCTCGTAAATATCAATCCAACCTTGGTCATAACCAGTCTGCAATGCATTTAAATAATCATCGCCTAGAGGTTTTAAACCTTCTTTAATCGTTTTCTTTGCTTCCTCATATGTGATATCCATTTTATATTCATCTACAAGGGGTGCAAAGAGATCATACATGTGCAATTCATCAACGCCAAGTAGCTTCTTGCGAAGTTTCATGTAGCGGTGAAGCAGAGGTAGGCTCTCATGAATGGTATCGATTAGATTGGTATAGACTTCTTTCGAAATATTGTCACCATACAGGGACATCTCAAGGACAGAAGGGTATTTGCGAACGCGTGAATAAAATACATTCTTGTTAACATTTGCACTTAACGTTGCGGCAATCGTATTCTTCTGTTTACCATATGTTTCGTATATCGCTTTGAAAGCTCGACTGCGGACTTCGCGGTCAGGACTCTCAAGAAACTGAATATAACTGCCGTGAGTTAGTTCAACTTCCTTACCGTGCTCGTCTTTCACTTTTGGGAATTTCATGTCGGCATTGTTAATCATACCAAAGATCGTTTGAGGTGCTTGGGACAAGTTGCCTACTTGAGCTAAAAGGGCTTCTTCTGCCTTCGTCAGAACATGCGCCTTCTCGCGCTTCATTTCTTGTAACGTGAACTTGAAGTCTGATAACTCTGAATCTGCGATAAATTGATCTAATGTAGCATCCGGTAGAGATAAGATCTCCGGTGTTACAAATGAGAGGGCCTCATTAGCATCTACACTTAATTTCTTGGCCTTTTGAGTCAGTGCTTGATATGTAGGATTAGTGGTATCTTCATCATGGTGCATGTGAGCATATACGAATAGACGTTCAACCTGATTAGAGATGTCGTCTTCCAATGTGAAGCATTGTTTCACGGATTGAGCAGAATTAAGTTTGCCTTCTAACTTGCTAACTGTGCTGAGTTCCTTCTGAACTTCAGCATATGTCTTATCCCAACTGGATTGATCTGCAAACAAATCTTGTAGGTTCCATTGATGATCACTAGATACTTCCGAGCGTTTCATTAGTTGTTCCATGGGAATCCTCCTTACGTGATTTGAGATTAAAGGCTGGGGTTGTTGAAGTGATGAAGCTTCTGAAATTGAGGGAGTACATAATATACTTATGCCAAGAATGAGCGATACAGTTCTAGTTGATATGATAAGCGATATGCCTCCTTCTGAATATACAATCAGCCCATAGTATATCCAGGAGGACAACATATTAACACGACATCAAGATCTGTTTAAAAACCCATCGTTATAAAGCTAAATAAGATTAATACAAAGGAAGTAAGAATCATGATAATAGCAGTAAGTGCCATCCAGCGCCTAAATGAAGGTGGAACTGAATTTTTACCCATGATTAGGGCGACACCTAGAGCAAAAGCACAAATGATAAAGATTAGTGTACTGTTTGAATCCATTGGAAATTAAACTCCTTTAAAGGCAGCTATGATAGCGCGCCATTCATCTTCATTATCAAGGTACTCTTCTTTGGGGAAACGATTATTAGCCCAGTGCATTAATGCAGGTCGACTAAGAAAGGTCTGAGTTTCTTCACCCCATTGGTCTGAAATTTCACGAAGTACAAGATATTTACCTTGAACCTCTATGGTCATCATATTAAAGTTGTCTTTTTTGTATATTTCATGTTTTTTTATCATAGTCACATTTCTCCGTTTGCTCTTTTGATAAAATGATAACGCACACACGCTTATAAAAGCAAATAAAAACGTAGAATAAAGTTCATGTAGTCTAAAAATGGGGCTGACATTCCTTTGACCGAATCAACGATAGAATGCTACAATAGTAGCTATGAAATAATCAATTTTATAGGGAGCGCTCGTTATGAAGTTTAAGTTATTTAAAGATCGTAAAGGGAAAGCAGATCAGGCTAAAAACAATAAATTCGTAAAGCTTGCCCGTGAAATCTATGTACAAGCTCGCAAAGGTGGGTCTAATCCGGATGCTAATTTCGGTCTAAAGACGGCAATCGCCAATGCAAGGCAGATTAGTATGCCTGTAGATAACATTGAACGTGCGATTAAGAAGGCATCCGGTAATAATGACAATGTAGATTATGATGAAATATATTATGAGGGTTATGGTCCTGGTGGTGTGGCTATTATGGTGAAATGTCTAACAGATAACCGTAATCGCACAGCTGCGGATGTAAGATCTATATTTAATAAGCTAGGTGGGAACATGGGCGAGTCTGGATGTGTTGCCTATATGTTTGATCAAAAGGGATTGCTGGTCATAGATCGTGAGAAATATGAAGATTTAGATGAAGATACATTGATGCTTCAAGCGATCGAGGCTGGCGCAGAGGATGTTATTACGAACGATGATAGTTACGAGGTGATCACTCATCCACATGAATTCGAAGCGATCAAAAAGCAACTGGAAGAAAAACTTGATTTTAGTAGCTCTGAAGTCAGATGGATTCCTCAGAACACGGTAGATGTTGAGGGTGAGAATGCTGAGAAACTGTTGCGTATGATGGATTCCTTTGAAGATAATGATGATGTTCAAGATGTTTATACTAATTTTGAGATTAGTGATGATGAAATGGAACGGATGGGTCACTAATAGGTTGATGACAATGCTCAATGCACTGGCTCTTGATTCAATCATGAGCCAGTGCATTTTGATGTTATACTAACATAAGGATATTTGTGATAACGAATGTATTCAACCGTAGATTAAATTAGACAACATTCGTTTTATTTTTAGAAAATCCGAAAGAATGTGACATCATTTATTTGTACTATATGGGGGTACATATTATAATAACAGTAATTTGGTTAGGATGATAAGAAGAGAGCATTGTGGAGGCACCGTCATTGAGCAAACTTAAGCAAAACCTTTCTCAAGTTCCAGGTCACCCCGTTCGTCTGATGTCCATGGTATATAAGCATATTCTTCCAGCGGTTCGTACAGAACTAGCAAGTTGGCGTCAACGTGCACTTGCAATACCAGATCAAGAATTACGGAATCAGGCACTTGACAGTATGGATACGAAACAATTCCATTGTCAAGGTGGTGCTGTATATGCAGCCATTGATTCGCCTTATAGAAATATATTAATACGTTTAATTGTTTCTTATCAGACGATTAGTGACTATCTAGATAATTTATGTGACCGAAGTACGTCTATGGATCCAGAGGATTTCAGATTACTTCATCAGTCTATGCTAGATGCCGTTGATCCTACTGCACAATTATGTGATTATTATGCTATGCACCAAGAGGTTGATGATGGTGGTTATCTTTTAGAATTAGTGAAAAGTTGTCAGAGTTGTATTGTAATGCTTCCTAGTTATGATGTAGCACAGCCATACATAAGAGATCTGGTAAGTCTGTATATTGATTTGCAGGTATACAAGCATATTGCTCCAGATCGCAGAGAAGAAGCTCTTCTGAACTGGTGGTCATTGCATAAACACAAAGCCCCACAATTAGAATGGCAAGAATTTGCTGCAGCAACGGGTTCGACGTTAGGTGTATTTATGTTGTTTCTTGCGGCATCTAGTGATGAAATGTCTGAAGAAGAAGCTGTATCTATTCATAACTCGTACTTTCCGCATATATGCTGTTTGCACATTTTGTTGGACTATTTGATTGATCAGGAAGAAGATCGTATTGGTGGAGATCTTAACTTTTGCAATTATTACACCGATTCTAAAGATATGTTGCAACGAATCACAATGTTTGTTGATGCTGCTAGAAAAGATACAATGAGGATACCATCACCAAGCTTTCATAGAATGATCATTGAGGGACTATTGGCTATATATTTATCCGATCCCAAAGTTAGTGAGCAACAAGAAGTCGTTAAGGCTTCGAAGCAATTAATGAGAGGAAGTCCACTAACACGGATCTTCTTTTTCATAAATAGTCGTTGGATTCGTAAGTACCTGTATAAGTGAAAAATAGGAGGAGAGATATCATGTCAGTCAAAAAAATAGCAATACTAACAAGTGGTGGAGATTCTCAAGGTATGAATGCAGCAGTTCGAGCAGTAGTGCGCAGTGGTTTGTATTATGGATTGGAAGTGTACGGTATTCAAAGAGGGTACCAAGGACTTCTAAATGATGATATATTCTCAATGGATTTACGAAGTGTTGGAGATATCATTCAACGTGGTGGAACCGTGCTTCAATCTGCTCGTTGTATAGAGTTCAAAACGTTAGAAGGTCAACAAAAAGGTGCAGAAATATTAAGAAAGCACGGCATTGATAGTCTAGTCGTTATTGGTGGTGACGGATCATATCATGGTGCTAATAAACTAAGTAAGTTAGGTATTAATACAATGGCATTACCAGGTACGATTGATAATGACATTTCCTATACAGATTTCACCATCGGGTTTGATACCGCTGTAAGTATTGTGGTGGATGCGATTAACAAGCTTAGAGATACGATGTCATCACACGAGCGTTCATCCATTGTAGAAGTAATGGGTAGACACTGTGGAGATATTGCATTACATGCAGGACTAGCATCAGGTGCAGAGACTATTATTGTCCCCGAGGTGAATTTTGATATGAATGAAATAGCTGATCGCATGGAGCAGAACTTCGTGCATGGCAAACGTCATAGTATCGTAGTTGTTGCTGAAGGCGCAGGCACTGGAGAAGATGTAGCGAAGCAATTAACGAATCGTTGTCCAACACTAGAGCCGCGCGTAACTGTATTAGGACACATTCAGCGTGGTGGTACACCGACACCAGCAGACCGAAATCTTGCGAGTCGACTTGGTGATTTCGCTGTAAGAATGCTAATTAAGGGTGAATCAGATAAAGCCTGCGGTATCATTAAGAATGAGTTGGTTCTAACGGATATTGATACAGTTGTGAATAGTAAAAAAGAATTCAATATGGAATTGTATGAATTAGCAGCGCGTCTATCACAATAATAATGGTACACGAAAATAGGGGTTGTCTTAACGGCTATTGTAGAATAGCTGATGAGACAACCCCTTTTGTTCATATATTTATTTAGCTTCTATCATCCGCTGGATACGCAGTAGACGGATAAGTAATAACAAGGCTCCAATGGCTAATCCAGCTATTAATCCAATCCAATACCCATCTGCTCCCAATGAAGTAAAGTGGGCAAGAGCATATCCACCAGGAAGTCCAATCACCCAAAAGGAAATAAATACAATAACAAATGAAGCATTCACATCTTTGTATCCTCGAAGTACGCCTTGAGTTGGTGTAGCAATGGCATCCGATATCTGAAAGAAAATAGCATACATAAGGAAATGTTGAATAAGTTCAATAATTGCGATTTCATTTGAATAGAGCAGTGCTATTTGTCTGCTTGCAAATATAAGAAAAATAGCGGTAAGTAGAGACAAGGCAACGGCAAAGCTGATCCCAAGACCAGCGTATTGCTTCGCATCTTTATTTCGACCAGCACCTCTTTCAAATCCGACTAGTATTGTTAGACTCATACAAATACTTAATGGGATCATATATAACGTTGTAGCAAAATTAAGAGCAGCCTGATGTGCGGCAATTGTGGCTGTACTGAATGGTGTCATTAACAATGTCACGGCGGCGAATACAGCCGTTTCTAAGAAGATAGAGAACCCAATTGGAATACCTATGGTTAGTATGGACTTAAAGCTCGATAAAGAGATCTTGTGATATTTACGGAATATCCCTAGAACGGCCAATGATGGCTTATGTTGAATGAAATAAACCGCGATGAAGAAAATGCACCAGTAGGTTATTCCGGAAGCGATCCCTGCTCCAGCACCACCTAAGCGTGGGAAACCCCATTTACCGAATATTAATAAATAATTAAGGCTAATATTGATAGGTAGTGCAATAAGCGTGATGATCATCGAGATACGTGTTTCACCAAGCGCATCAATAAGACTACGTAGAACGGTGTAGCCGAATAAAGGGAGTATCCCTATGGATATTCCGAGTAAGAATTGATGAGCTATTTGCTGTACACTGTTCTCCAAGCTCATAAGATCCAATATAGGAGTGATGGTAAAGGCTCCTATTAGGATGACTAGTAGTGCGAGAATGATGGAGAGCCAAAGTGCTTGCACAACATGATATGAAATTGTATGTTTATGATTATTTCCTATCAACTGGGATACAATAGGGGTAAGTCCGATTAGAATCCCTGTGATCCCCACTTGAATAGGGACCCAGAGACTTGAACCAACAGCAACACCAGCTAGATCGATAGAACTTGATTTGCCTGACATATTCGTATCAAAAAAAGTAATAGCCGATAATGATATTTGAGTAATAAGAATAGGAAGTAATATCGCTATAAACTGTTTGAACTTACCTCGTAAGGTGGTGGATTGTTTCATGTTTACCTTCTTTTCAACCTATAGTAAAAGTTATTTATAAACGACACCTTTACTATAACGATTATTAGCATTCCATAGAAGATACTCATCCACACCCATATCTTTCAGGGCCCGTATCTGTTCTTCTACCTCTTTCTTGCCGTACTTTGTATAGTGTCCACTACCAAGCCAACTTGCAGTGAAATCTTGAATCCAAGGACGTATAATCGGTTTGCGATCGACTAGTGATTCTAATTTCTTATGCGTATCTACCATAGAACCTTTGATGACGTTATACGGCTCTTTGTCGGGATTGGTCGCTCCATACCATCCAGTGGAGTAATGACTTGGGTATACCATAGGTGCTATAACATCTACATTGTCAGAAATTTTGACCATATCTTGTCCAATGCCTTCAGCTGCTGGAACAGATGCGGCATATCCAAAGATATCGACAGATATACGTATTCCAAGTGGAGCTAGTTCCTTGCGTGCATATTGTACAAAGTCAGATACAACATCTACTCTTGAGGAGTCGCTCTTGATATATTTCAAGATGTCAGCTCGCTTATCAAAACCTTCTGGGAAACGAACATAATCAAATTGGATTTCTTTGAAGCCAAGCTTAGCGGCTTCTTTGGCAATTTCAATATTGTAATCCCAGACTTCCTTGCTGTATGGATTGACGAAGCCATCCCCATTCCCATTTTTCCAGAGCGTTCCATCCTTGTTAACAAAAGATAGTTCGGGTTGCTTCATAGCAAGGAATGTATCTTTGAAGACAACGATACGTGCAATAGGGTACACCTTATGTTTTTCTAACCTTTCCATAAGTAAATGAATATCTTTAATGTATGGCTTGAGGTTTCCATCTTTTTGAAGAGCTGGATTTTCTGTTTTGTATGTGATGTAGCCAGCGTCGTCCTTAATATCAATAACCATACCATTCAGTTCTGATGAGTCCGTAAGATCAAGAAGTTCTGTCATTCGAGAGCCGCCTGCACTATGTGCTGTCACATATATGCCTTTAACAATAGGGGCATCTGGCTGTGGATCAACTTTTATAGATGGATCATTAGGTTGATTGCCAGTAGCTGTTTCGCTATCTTGCTGTAATGCGTTAATAGATGAATGAATAGCTGTATTCAAAATGCTTAATGTGCTGTTGTCGTCAACCTGACCTCCCGTACTACTTCCTAAAGCGATTAGTAATAATGCCCAGATGATATTCATGTTTTTCTCTCCCTTGAGGTACAATGTGTATTTATTATATATAAACAATATTAAGTTGATATAACAGCTTTGTAACATATTGACGTATTTTGAGTTCGATCAATCCAGATTATTTTTATGTGTCTACACATAAAAATACCGTCATCTCCGCCCATAAGGAGGAGACGACGGCATGATAATCATAGTTGCTTATTATTAATGAATACGTGCTGAATTCTGATGTTCACAAATACTGACTTGGATAATCTCCATCGCATCAAGTGGTTCAAGAATGTTAAAGCCATCTCTAAGCATGATCAGTAGATCGAGTTCATCTTGTTTAAGGAATGGCATCATATTAGGATACCAACGCATAACGATGTGGGACAGTTTAACGGATTCCATATCCATAAATATCACCCTTCCTCTTTCGAATTCTTCACCCGTACAATGACTACAGTAGCGAATTAGAAAAGTCTTCAGTGCCTTAGCATTCAGGAAGATAGTCTATATTATGGTGAATCAATGATGAACTGCTTATGATTAACTATATCATATAATGAAGGAGAAGACACGGATTCAAATGTGGAATTATCTTCTACGAAATGAACCCATGACACCAACCGTCTCAACAATATTTACAAATGCAAGTGGGTCCGTTTGTTTAATAATACTTTTTAGTTCAGCTAGTTCATAGCGTGTTGTGACTGTCATGAGCATATCCTTTGGTACGTGTGAATAAGCGCCTTCTGTCTTGATCTTGGTAACCCCCCGTTGAATGACGAGTAATTTAGAGAGTAACTCTTCCGTTTGGTTCGTAATAATATATACGGTTACTTTGATATGACTGATATGAATAACATCCAATACTTTCCCCGTTATATAAATAGATGCCATAGAAGCCAGAGCAATATTCCAATTCTCATTAAAGTACCCTGCAAGCAGAATAACCACGGCATTCATACCTACTAGGATAGTGCCGACAGGAAAATCGTGATAGCGTGTAATGATGGATCCAATAATATCAAATCCTCCGGATGAACCGCCAACACGAAACGATATACCGGCACCTATTCCTACCAATACGCCTCCGAACACACTAGCAATCAATATATCCGTGGCAACCTGATTGACGGGGATAACCGCAATGAACCATGTTGTGGCAACAACGGAAAGGATACTGTAGCTAATGAACTTTTTGCCAAGCTTAAACCAACCGATAATCAATAATGGAATATTAATGAGGAGATACATGGTACTGACGCCGAAATCACTGAAATAACTGATGAGCAATGATACGCCAGAAACACCTCCACTGAGTAGTTGATGTGGAACCAGAAATAGGTTGAATCCGCATGCAATAATAGCTGCACCCAGAATAACTACAAATGACGACCAACATTTATTTAACACGAAATAAAACCACCTTTAACGTTGTTCTAATCACAAAAAAATATAAACTTACCACTTTAGTAGTAATAGCCACTCTGTTTGTGATATAATGTATTGGATGTTCTTGAGTAGGGTTGTACAATAGTGTTATTTTCGGTTTTTCGGCAAAATAATAACCCATTAGTCATATAGAATTACAAATATCACGACTAGTGAATGAACCTTATGTTGAAGCAATATTTTGTGGCATGTATGGCTATCCTATAACTGTATGCCGCTACTTAAGAATACAGACAAGAATGTGGAATGTCCACTTTAGAAGATGTGGAATGTCCACTCTATAGAAGGAGTATGAAATTATTTGAAAACATTTGCAGAATTTAACTTGGAGCCCCAAATCCTCCAAGCAATCACGGACCTTGGATTTGAAGAATCTACACCCATTCAAGACCAAGCTATTCCACTCGCTATGGCAGGTAGAGATTTAATTGGTCAAGCACAAACAGGTACGGGTAAAACAGCAGCTTTCGGTATTCCATTGATTGCTAAGATCAGTAAATCCGAAGAGAGAATTATGGCTCTAATCATGGCGCCTACACGGGAGTTAGCGATTCAAGTATCAGAAGAAATTGGTAAACTTGCTCGCTTCAAAGGTATTCGTTCATTAGCTATTTACGGTGGTCAAGATATAAGCCGTCAGATTCGTTCTCTTAAGAATAAGCCACAGATTATTATTGGTACACCTGGACGTCTATTGGATCATATCAATCGTAAAACAATTCGCTTGAATGATGTTCAGACTGTAGTACTTGATGAAGCAGATGAAATGTTGGATATGGGTTTCATGGACGATATTCAATCTATTCTAAAGCTAGTTCCAGCAGAACGCCAAACGCTTTTGTTCTCTGCTACTATGCCTGCGAACATTCAGAAGCTTGCTCAACAGTTCTTAAACAACCCGGAGCACATCTCTGTTATTCCTAAGCAAATGGATAGTGGACCTCTAATCGCTCAGTCTTACATTGAACTTCCAGAACGTCAGAAATTCGAAGCACTTAGTCGTATTATTGACATGGATTCTCCTGAACTTGCGATTGTATTTGGTCGTACCAAGCGTCGTGTTGATGAATTGTCTGAAGCGTTGCAAAAACGTGGCTATTCAGCTGACGGATTGCATGGTGATTTGTCTCAGAATCAACGTGATGCAGTTATGCGTAAATTCCGTGACGGAAGTATAGATGTACTTGTTGCAACAGACGTTGCAGCCCGCGGATTAGATGTGTCAGGTGTTACACATGTTATTAACTTCGATCTTCCTCAAGATCCTGAGAGCTATGTACACCGTATTGGTCGTACAGGTCGTGCGGGTAAAGAAGGAAGTGCATTGTCTTTCGTTACGCCACGTGAAATGGATCATTTCCACTTTATAGAGCGTGTGACACGTCACCGTATTGCTCGTAAACCGCTTCCTACAATGGCTGAGGCTGTTGAAGGTAAACAACGTGTTACAGCAGAAAGATTGCTTGAGACGTTAGAGAATGGCGATTTGAACGAATATAAAGGTATGGCTATTCAATTGTTGGAGCAATATGATTCCGTTCAATTGCTTACAGCAGCTATGAAGTTGCTTACTGGTGAGAAGAAGGATTCAGACATTCACTTGACTCCAGAAGATCCAATGCGTGCGAAACGTCGTAAGCCAGATATTCGTAATGGCCGCAAGCCATCAACAGGTAGTTATGGATCTCGTAGTGGCGGTTCAAGCGCTGGTAGCAGCAATAATCGTCGTGATAGCAATGGTGGAGGTAGTCGTGGTGGTTACGCTGGTAAGAGTAGCTACAATAAAGACGGTGGAGCTTCTCGTGATTCTGCAACACGTACGAGTAGACCTCGTCCTAGCAGTAGTAGCACAAGTAGCAGTCGCCCAGCTAAGCGTCCTGACAGTTCATTCGAATAAGAAATATCAGCTCATCTCATGAGTTACCAAAGGCGGAGTGTAATTACACTCCGCCTTTACTCATGTTAATTTCGTTATAATGAATAATTAAATAATGAAGGCACGTGTGATAATAACTAATAATATGAACAATACAAGGATTGCACTAGTTGAAGTAAATCCTCCCATTCCTACAGGCATTGACATTGTAAAAGACCTCCTTTAATTTGTGAATTACTTAGATTACCTTATACACTATGCTATATCTTAAAGCGTGTTTAGACACCTACCTAGAAGCTTGAAAATAGGCACTGGCTTTGTCAGTGTGAAATGCGTTATATTATTATGTACAGGCTTAATGACAGAGGAGGAGTACTATTGGAATTCAAAGGTGCAATGGGGGGGCTCTACAGATTAACAGAATGGATTACACGGATAGCTTACAGTAACGTATTATGGCTAATCTGTTCATTACCATTTGTATTTGTATTGATGCTTAAGTATTTACTGTTACAAACACCAGATGCAGTAGACGAACAATTGTTATTGAATTGGGTTTTGGGTATTTTGGCACCATTCTTATTATTCCCAGCTATCTCGGCATTATTTACAGTCGTTCGTAAATGGGTTATGGGTGATGTAGATGTTCCAGTATTTCGAACCTTTTTCACGGGATATAAGGAAAATTACAAACAAAGTATGATTGGTGGAATATTCTACACATTATTATTTGTTATTATGTGGGTTGATTTTAAAGTATATATGACCATGAGTAACCTACAACTAGTAGGTGGTGTTATGCTTTTATTACTCCTTATTTTATTCGTATCCATGTTTAACTTCTTCTCGATGGTGGTACATTATCATTTAGGTATCTTTAAGATTATTAAGAATGCTATCCTTCTAACTGTAATTCGACCATTTCGAATGATATCAACGGTGTTAGGTTGCGGAGTGTTGTTGTATGCTGCCTCGCTATATCCGGTGATTATTTTCTTCTTTGTTGTTACATTAATTGCATTTTGGTCATTCTTTAACTTCTATAGTTCTTATCTTAAAATGCAGGAACAGGCAGAGCGGTTGAGGCTTCTTGAAGAAGAGAAACAGGAAGAAAATACCGTTAAATAGTCTCTTTATTTCAGTTTACTTTTAAAGTGTTTAAGCTTATAATAAAAACACATCCTGCGATGTACGCCACGGCTGATCGTTATTTTGAACCAATGATGATGTCTAGGGAGATTAATAAGGAACGTAGCTGAAACGCCCTGTCTATATGACATGGGGACTTCAAAAGCATTTCTGAAATCACCCACCTGCTACTGCAGGTTCAGAAGACTATTTGGTCGGACGGCATAAGCGGGATTCTCTTTTTATAATGAATGTAATTTATCAATATCTGTATTCCCATATCGTTATTATAACGATATGGGAATGCTTTTTTTTGTTCACTAATATGATAAATTAGGCTCGTACCTCTTTTGTTCTGAACAGTTCAATGTTACACTAATAGGTATGTGTTGATGGATAATATAAAGGGGGAACGATCTTGTCCTTAAAGAGAGTTTTAACGGGGATCGTACGGAGTCAAGAAGGAACGGGCGATCGAGTCAAAGATCCGAAAATGAAAACGCGTTATTATAATCTATCGAAAGATAAAACTTGGGAGGAAGTCACTTCCACGCTAAAGAAAATTCCAGGATATAAAGTTTTACATGAAGTACCCACTGTTGGGGAGATTATTCTAGAAAAGAGAAGTGCTATGGGGCGCACAGTGGATATTACCGTATCTGTTTTATCTATCAGCCCAGTCCGTAGTGCAGTAGACATATATTCGGCTTCAAGAGGTTCATTCGGAGATTTAGGAGCTAATTATCGTTATATTATTCATTTATTATCAATTATTGATAAGAAATTAGCTAAATATAAAGTAACGTCTTAAAAAATGAATCATTTATATTTCCATTCATTACGGACAAGGCTGTATTCAAAAAGCGAGAGAAAGATAATCTCTTTCTCTCGCTTTTTTTAGTTTGACTTATATTAAGTTTTTAACTGCAGCTATAGCATTTTCATAATTAGGATGTTCGGTCATTTCTTTCAAGTATTCCACGTATGCGATGGTGTCATTCTTGTCAATAACAAAGATGGAGCGCATATCTAATCTTAATTCCTTGATCAATACACCGTAAGCTTCACCGAATGATGCTGTTTTGTAGTCTGAAAGTGTCACGACACTGTCGACACCTGCTGCACCACACCAACGTTCTTGGGCGAAGGGTAGATCCATACTGATGGTTAATATAACAACGTCTTGTCCGAGTTGATCTGCCTCTACATTGAAACGTCGAGTCTGTGCGTCACATACTCCTGTATCAAGAGATGGCACGACACTGATTAACTTGATTTTACCTGCGTAATCCTTTAATGATACATTTTCTAGTAAGTTCTTACTTACCGTGAAGTCAGGGGCTTGGTCACCTGCTTTTAATTCTGGACCTACCAATGTAATGGGGTTACCTTTAAGAGTAGCTATACCTGTACGATCTTGTGGCATTATGACATTCCTCCTTGAATAATTGGTTTAAGTACGAACTTCAAGTCTAAGTATAATGCAGTTGAACGTTTATTTCCAATTGTGAAGTATAAATGAGTATAACGAAAGGATGGCTAAGATGATATTCATACGATATGAGAATTGGAAGAGTTATATTAAATTCTACCCTGTGACAACTCTTTTATTATTAGCTAATATTATTATGTTCTTAGTATTATCATTAAATGGTGGATCAACGAATATCGAAACATTGTATCGATTTGGTGGACTAGTCAATGGTGGAGAAAGCTGGAGATATGTCGCAGCCATGTTTCTTCATTATGGATTTGATCATTTATTGTTTAATTGCTTCGCACTATTGGTCTTTGCGCCACCACTTGAACGTCTTATGGGTTGGTGGAGATATTCAATGTTGTATCTATTAAGTGGTGTGTTGGCTAATATTCTTTCCACAGCATACAATACCCAGATTGGTGAGAATATTATCTCAGTTGGGGCTTCTGGTGCCATTTACGGGGTATATGGAGCTTTCCTCTATATCGCGTTACTTCAACGTAAAATAATTGATGAAGCTTCTCGTAAGACTTTGTATGCTATGCTAGGGATTGGTATGATTTACTCATTTGTTATTCCGAATGTAAACCTGATAGCTCACGTTGGTGGCGTTCTAGGCGGATTCTTTGTATATGGACTGATCATTAGACTTATAAAAAGACGATAAGACAACAAAATTATATACTTTAGATTGGAGCGATCACTTACGTGGAACTGAGGCAGTTGCACTATTTCATGAAAGTTGCACAGAAAGAGCATGTAACGCAAGCGGCTGAAGAACTTCATGTAGCACAGTCTGCGGTGAGTAGGCAGATTCATCAACTGGAACAAGAATTAGGTGTAGATTTATTCATGCAAAAGGGGAGGAATCTTCAATTAACTCCTGTCGGTCACTTGTTCTGTAAAAGAGTGGAAGTTCTAATGAAGGATCTCGAAAAGGCAGTTGCAGAAGTGCATGAGTTTCTAGATCCTGAACGTGGTGAAATACGTCTTGGATTTCCGCATAGTCTAGGTATTAATCTGATTCCAAGCGTTGTGGCTGAATTCAGAAAGAGATATCCCAATGTGAGATTTCGCTTTAAGCAAGGGATGTATCCTTCCCTGATTAAGGATGTAATCTCAGCAGAAGTCGATCTAGCATTTATTTCACCATTCCCAGAGGAGCACGATTTTGTGAAGGGGGATGTTCTTTTAACGGAAGAATTATTTGCCATCCTACCATCTAATCATGCGTTGGCTGATCAAGAATCAATTACATTAAATCAATTAAAAGAAGATAAATTTATCTTATTTAGTAAAGGATATTCACTTCGTCCTATTGTCATTGAAGCCTGTCATAAAGCTGGATTCTCGCCTGAGATTGCTTTTGAGGGAGAAGAGACGGACACCATTCGTGGATTAGTTGGTGCGGGTATGGGCGTGAGTCTTTTACCTGAAATGGCCTTCTTCAATAGTAATCCACTTCAACCGGCACGAGTTAGAGTAACTGAACCGACAATAACACGTACGATTGGACTCATCCATAGATCAGATGAGAAGTTGCCGTTAGTTGCACAAGCATTCCGGAACTTCTTGCTTGAATATTTTAACTGCATCCCAGAAGAGAACAAGAACCCCCCAATTAGTTAATTGGAGGGTTCTTGTTCTCTTCTGGTCTAGTCGCGATTACTATTGAAGATCATAACATAACGAATTAGCTCAAGAATAGATATTAATGCAGCAGCTACGTAAGTGAGTGCGGCAGCGTTAAGAACTTTGGCTACACCTCGTTCTTCATCGTTCGAAATAAAACCTTGTTCAATCATCACAGTACGAGCACGACTACTAGCATTGAATTCAACAGGTAATGTAACGAGTTGAAATGCTACAGCCGCAGAGAAGAAGATAATTCCTAGTCCGATCAGATTAGTTGCTGCGAACAAGAATCCCGCAATTAATAAGAAAGGTGCTATCCGCGAAGCGAAATTAACAACTGGGAACATCCGATGGCGCAGAACAAGCATAGGATAGTGCTCTTTGTGTTGTATGGCATGACCAATCTCATGGCAGGCAACAGACACAGCAGAGATGGAATTCTCGTAATATACGGGTTCTGACAAACGCACGACCTTGTGGATAGGATCATAATGATCTGTTAATGTGCCTTTCACAGGTTCGATGGGGATATGTTGTAGATCATTAGCATCCAGCATACGTCTAGCGGCTTCATAGCCTGTTAAACCGTTATGAATGGGTACCTTAGCCCATTTATTGAAAGTTCCTTTAACACGCGATTGTGCCCACAATGAGAATAAGAATGCGACAATAATTAGAATGAACATGGAATTAGAATTCATTGATTAACCTCCTGAATGATGGTGTTACTTTATGAGGGGACTAGATGAAGTTACATCAATGGTCCATGATCGAGTAATATCTTCAGAGCTTCCATACATGCCGCTCCCTGCGGTAGCAATTGTGTTAGCACGCGTTTAACTTGCACGGGTTTCATTTGTTCAATGAGAGGGCTAAGTTCTCTGACTTCTTTCTCTAATTGTAGCAAATGTAGCTCTAGGTAAGTTAGCTTCTCTGATACTTGTGTTTCCTCGCTAATCATATGCCATTTATCTAACTTTTCTTTGATTTCCTCTAAAGTATATTTCTCTTTCTTTAAATCAATAATACGTACCAACCGATCAGAGGTTTCATTACTGTAAAGACGATAGTTCTTCTGTGTTCGTCTTTCGGGTGTAATCAAACCTAATTTGGTATAGTAATCGATTGTTCTTTCGCTGATCCCTGCCAATTTAGCTAATTCTCCAATACGGTACAATATAATATCTCCGATGTTCAATCACCTCAATCATATGCTTATTTAAAATATGATACTTGAAGAACAACCATACAGTCAAACGTTTCACTTTCAAGCAGGTAAATGGTGGCTCATAACATTTTTTTATCGAAAGCTTATGTAATTTGAATTATCCCATTTCACTGGATTTGCTTATAATGGCACTAGATACAATAAAGAATGTCATTATATATGACGCAAAGGGGATGGAGAGAATGAAGAAGAAGTGGCTTAGTATTGGCATTGGTATAATCTTATTGTTGATTTTTCCGATAAGTGTATTGGCAGATGGCGTGGCAACCAATGCAGAGTTACAATCTGGAATTAACTCGGTGTTCGTCTACTTAGCGATTATGCTCGTATTCTTCATGCAAGCAGGTTTTGTGCTACTCGAAGCAGGATCTGTTCGTATGAAAAATGCGGGTCATGTTGCAGGAAAGACTGTACTTACTTTGGGAATTTCAGTGATCGTCTTTTGGGCAGTTGGTTTTGGTATAGGATTTGGTAATGGGAATGGCATGATAGGTCTCACAGGATTTTTCTTGAGCGGTGATCGTATGGCTGGATCATTTGATTCCTTAGCCAGTTCGGATATTCCCTTAACGATTAAGTTCTTATTCCAAATGTCATTTGCCGCAATTGCATTGGCTATTGCTTCTGGAGGAATGGCTGAACGTGCGAAATTAAGTGTATACATTATATTTGGGACGTTGTTCATGATCATCATCTATCCGATTGTTGCTCATTGGGTCTGGGGAGGTGGTTGGTTGGCAAAGTTAGGTATGCAAGATTATGCAGGATCAACGGTTGTTCACTTAACTGGGGCTACAGCAGCCTTTGTAGCAACATATCTATTAAAACCACGTTTAGGTAAATATAATAAGGATGGCAAACCCAATGTGATTCCAGGACACAATCAAGTCTATACCGTGCTCGGTGTCATTATCTTGTTAATAGGTTGGTTTGGATTTAATCCAGGAAGTACTTTAACAGGTCTGGGTGGATTCTTCGGATATGTATCATTAACTACGAATATTGCAGCAGCGGGTGGTGGATTAGCTGCATTAGCTATTACTTGGATAAAGTTAGGTAAAGGGGATATTCCAAGTATGTTGAATGGTGTGCTCGCTGCGTTAGTAGCAATCACTGGCTCATGTGCTTTTGTTGAACCATGGGCTGCCATTGTGATAGGTGCAATTGCAGGTGTAATAGCATTCATAGCTGGACAATGGTTAGAGCGTGCAGGATTAGATGATCCCATCTACGCCGTATCTGTTCATGGTATAGCAGGTGTCTGGGGAGCGATATCTACAGGGTTATTCGCTACACCAGAACTTGTGAATTTGATCGGTATAGGTCAAGCCGGGTTGTTCTATGGTGGTGGATTCTATCAATTAGGGGTACAGATTCTAGGTGTTGTTGGTACATTTGGATTTGTATTGGTTATCTCACTCATTATTCTGGGTACTATGAAGGTAGTTATGGGACTTCGGGTTACGGAAGAAGAAGAGATGATGGGATTAGACATTAGTGAGCATGGTACGTACGGCTATCCTGAACAAATGAAGCTGTTGGCGGATATCGATGGAATTAGATGATATTATAAATACGAGTACATGGGCAGAACTAAGAGAGAACAGGATTGCTACGCAGCAAGAGTTATTACAATTAAAACGTATGATTCCTATTTTTGAATGGATATCACTTGTCAATCATATGCATGATTTGATATTCAGAAGAGCAGTTGAACTTTGTGAACAAGAGATGGTGGAGGAGGGTCGCGGCCTTCCTCCTGTTCGATATTCATTTGTTGTGTTTGGAAGCGCTGGACGATTGGAGTCTACCATGTGGAGTGATCAAGATAATGGACTTATCATTAGTGATGAGTTAAATGAAGGTAAGGAGCTTTATTTTGAACAATTTTCAATAATATTGTGTAATAGACTAGCCTATTTAGGTTATGAGAAATGTCTGGGTAAAGTGATGTGCGAAGAGCCCAGGTGGCGTCAAACACTAGCTAGTTGGAAATCAACTTTATCTGAGTGGAGAAATGAGTTGAGTTGGGAGCCGATTCGTTATTTAATCACAGCCATGGATATGCGTCATATTTCAGGAGATGAAGATTTAACGGATGAACTTAACGATGCTTTCTATAGCTCTTTTGACAACAATGCAGCACTTCAATATGCAGTATTACGTAATACCGTTAGACACAAGGCAACCCTAAATATACTAGGTCAAGTTGTTACGGAACGATTTGGAGAGCATACAGGTGAATTCGATGTTAAATATGGTGTTTATATTCCGTTGGTTAACTTTATAAGATGTATGGCCATACGCTCCGGTGTGAAAGAGACGATGACACAAAGAAGGTTAGAACAATTAATTAGGTTAAACCCGAATAATCATTCGCTTGTGAATTGTCAACACGCTTTTGAGACTGCAGTCCAATTGAGGGTGTCAACTTCCTGCACACAAACAGAAGGATTATTCTCAGGTAGCCATTATATTTCACAGGAAGCGTTAAAAAGAAAGATGGTTTCAGAAGAACTTCGTGCCGCATTAGGTGTTGTTAGAAAGACTCATAGGGATTTACAACGCTTATTAAGGTACGCTGGGTGGCGAAGGATATGAAAGATGTTGTAAAAGATAGCGATGGCTTCTGGAGTATACTACGGCAAGGTGGATTGACCTCTGCTATAGCTTCTGTCATGGGAGACCCTACGGCTCATAAAATGGCCTTTATTCGCTCGTTAATGAAGGAGCAGCGACAACCCGGGATACTAAACATTCCTTTATCTAAGCTTGAGACGGTAGTATTCGATCTGGAGACTACAGGATTTAGCCATCAACATGGAGATGAAATTCTATCTTTTGGTGCTGTGAGAATGACAGGGCTTGAAATGAGAAAAGAAGAAATGTTCTATTCATTGGTTGATTGTGGTAAACAACTCTCAAGTCGTATTACTGAATTGACGGGGATTACCCAGGAAATGATGGAGACAGCACCGCCACTGATGACGGTATTGCATGAATTCATGTCTTTTGTAGGGGGAAGGGTCTTAGTAGCCCACGGTAGCGGACATGATAAATCCTTTTTGAATGCCGCTTTATGGAGAACATCAAAGACTCAATTGGGTCATCGTGTCGTTGACACAATGATGATAGCCAGATGGCTTGAACCAAATCGATCAAGCTACGGTCTTGATGAATTATTAATAGATCAACACATTCCTATTAAGGGGAGACACCATGCATTAGAAGATGCTTACATGACAGCCGAGTTGTGGGCATCTTATCTTTCTATTATATCCAAACGTCGGGTAGATACATTAAGTGATCTTTATGCCTATCTAAGTCGTTCATAGATTGAGGATTCATGCTGTAAGTTATTGCAGAAAGAGGGTAGAATAAGAAGTAATCACTTTTTAGAAAAGGAAGTCAACATTCATGAGACGTAACATCATGGTCGGGATTGTCGCATTAATTCTGGTCGCAATCGTTATACAACAGAATACAGGTCCGAGGGTTGAGACTGTTTTTCAAATGGATGAATCACTACCTACAAAGTCTGGTCCTAAGGCAGGTCTTTTAGCACCTTCCTTCACAGCTACTGGATTAGATGGCAAGGAATACCATGTGGGTGGCAAGCAAGACAAAGCCATTATTGTGAATTTCTGGGCTTCTTGGTGTGATCCATGTAAACTGGAGGCACCTGATTTAGTGAGAATAGCTGACCAATATGCAGAAGATCTTATTATCTATGGTGTGAACGTAACAAGCTTCGATAACATGAAGAATGCTAAGAAATTCGTTCTGGATTATCATCTGCAATTCCCAGTATTATTAGATCCTGAGGCAACGATATTTGATCAGTACGAAGGAATGGCCTTTCCAACGAATGTGTTAATTGATAGGCACGGTGTGATACAGGAGATTATTCTGGGAACCGTCTCAGCGAAAGAATTGGAAGACAAAGTTAAACGATTAATTAGATCTTCTCATAACAGTAATAATTTATAGCAAAAGAGTGATGCTCCCAATAATGGAGAATCACTCTTTTGCGTTGTTGGACTTTTATATGATGATTAAGCTACTCACTAATGATTGATTAGACCTTGTTGTTCTGGATGATGTGGGATGGTATCACCCTGTTCTGACTGTCCTAGGAGTGCATAACGAATACTATCGACTAAAGCTTCCCAACTCGCTTCAATGACATTACCAGATACACCGACCGTATTCCATGTGCTATCCATATTCTTCGACTCAATAAGAACCCGAACCCTAGCGGCAGTAGCATCCTTCTCGTCTAGTACACGAACTTTGTAGTCTGATAGATGCATTTCTTGTAGTTCTGGAAAGAATTGTACCAGTGCTTTTCGTAAGGCATTATCAAGTGCATTTACGGGGCCATTTCCTTCGGCAGCCGTATACAGACTTTGACCATTAATCTTTAATTTTACAAACGCTTCAGAAACAACTGGTTTCCCAGCAATCTTCTCCACAAGCATTTTGAAAGATTCAAAAGTGAATAATTCAGATATTTGTCCGTTCGCTTCACGCAACAAGAGCTCCAACGAAGCATCCGCTGCTTCGAATTGATAACCTTGGTGCTCTAGGTCCTTGATTTTATCGATCACTTTACGAGATTGTGTATGCGTAGGGTCGAATTCAATGCCCATTTCCTGTGCTTTGGACAGAATATTGCTTTGACCTGCTAGTTCAGAGACAAGAATTCGTTGCTTATTACCAACAAGTTCTGGTGAGATATGCTCGTATGTACGTGAATCTCTTAATATGGCAGAGACATGAATTCCACCTTTATGAGCAAAAGAAGCATTACCTACATAAGGTTGATTCGTAGGTAAATGGACGTTAGCAATCTCACTAACATAGCGAGCTGTATTCGATAGTTGTTTCAAAGATTCTGCTTCGATACATGTATATCCCATCTTGAGTTGAAGCGTAGGGATGATTGAACATAAGTTAGCATTACCGCATCGTTCTCCATATCCATTTATAGTGCCTTGGACTTGTCTTGCTCCAGCTTGGATTGCGCTTAATGTATTAGCGACAGCCAATTCACAGTCGTTATGCGTATGAATTCCTAAGTTGGCTTGTGGTAAATATGTAGCAACGGCGGTAACAATACTGTAGATTTCGTGTGGTAAAGTTCCACCATTTGTATCACACATGGTTAACCAGTCTGCTCCGGCTTCCAGTGCTTTTTGAAGGACAGATATAGCATACTCTGGGTTGTTCTTATATCCATCGAAGAAATGTTCGGCATCAAAGATGACTTCGAGTCCATTAGTCTTCAACAATAAGATAGAATCGTAAATCATAGCTAAATTCTCTTCCAATGTTGTTTGAAGCGCAGTACTAACGTGGAAATCCCATGACTTACCAACCAAGGTTGCCGCTTGTGCACCAGACTCGATAATCAATTGAAGATTACGATCTTGGGATGCTTCGGTATTCTTACGTCTTGTACTTCCGAATGCAGTGATTTTTGCGCGAAGTCCGAGTTGCTGTACTCTTTTGAAGAATTCAATGTCCTTATTATTGCTTCCCGGAATGCCACCTTCAATATAATGAACACCAAGCTCATCTAGCTTTTTGGCAATTTTTAATTTGTCATCGGCCGACAAACTGACTCCTTCACCTTGTGTACCGTCTCTTAACGTTGTATCAAATATAGAAATAGATGCAGACATGGTAGCCCTCCTTTGGAAGTCTGTATTAAGGTTTTTATAGTTCATAATTATAACACTTCTACGCGTGAATGTAACAAAGAATCGAATTTTCTTTATTAGACAGATATCTTGACCTATAAGAAAGAGGGGGGTATGCTGACACTACAGCCACTAATATAAATGAAGAAGGGGTATTGTCATGAGATCCATCGATGAATATTATCCGATTCATGGCAGAGTTATCCTTCATGTCGATATGAATGCATTTTATTGCTCTGTACATGAAGCGGAAGATCCAGATCAATATCGGGATAAGCCGACCGCTGTTGCTGGAAGTGTCGAACTTCGTAAAGGTATTATTGTTACTTGTTCATATGCTGCAAGGCGATTAGGGATATCAACAGGGATGCAAGTATATCAAGCGTTGAAGAAGTGTCCCAGTCTGATTGTGATTGCTCCGAATTTTCATGCTTATCGCAAATATTCCAACGCTTTCATGAAGATTGCTTATGATTATACACCTATTATGGAGGCAACATCGATCGATGAATGTTATCTGGATATTACAGGCTCCAAGCAATTCGGTACGCCATTGGAGATTGCCACACAAATCCAGACAAGAGTATATAAAGAACTCTCACTACCATGTTCTATTGGTATCGCACCTAATAAATTATTAGCCAAAATGGCTTCCGATATGAAAAAGCCTAACGGAATAACGATTCTACGTATTCGGGATGTGGCACAAGTCCTTTGGAATAAGTCTTGTGTTGAACTGTTTGGTATTGGAGAGAAGACAGCAGATAAATTACGCAAATTGAATATACACACGATTGGTCAGTTAGCACAAACGGACGAAATCGTATTAACTCACAACTTTGGTGTTCTAGGGTTATGGATGAAACAAGCTTCGAATGGGATAGATCATTCGCCTGTAATAGAAGTTCGGGAACAGAGTAAATCGATTGGACATACCACTACACTTCCTGCAGATATCTGTGTGAAGGAAGATGTTCATCGGGTACTCCTTAATTTAAGTGATCAAGTGGCGCGTAGATTGAGACGACAGCAATTAATGGCGGGTGGCGTTCAGCTTACGATACGTACACCTGATATGAAGACAATCACTCGAACGCATACTTTGAATACGCCCACAGACCTTACAGATGAGATCTATAATCAGGCTTGTCAATTGTATCGTAGACACTGGAATTGGGATAAGAAAGTTAGATTATTAGGTGTTACGTTACAACAGTTGGTATCCAAAGAAGAATCTGCAATTCAGTTAGATTTATTTAATTATGAACAACAACCTAAGAAAGAATCCCTGACCAAAGCAATGGATCAGTTAAGGAATAAGTATGGAGAGAACGCAGTACTTACTGCAGGCATGCTTGGTGATGATCCATCAGCATTAATTAGGAACCACAAAGTAAGAGGTACGTCATTACAAATGGATTTCAGAGATAAAAAAGACGATCAGTCATGATAAAACATAAATCAAATGGTAATATTGTATGAATTCAATTGAAAATTCATTTTTAATGGTTTAATATTATGTTAGAAGTCTTTGGACGACAATACTGTTATGAATGGATATACAGGAGGAAAAGAGAAATTATGGCTAAATATACATGGGTTGAAAAAGATACATGCATTGCATGTGGTGCATGTGGTGCAACAGCACCAGATATTTATGATTATGATGATGAAGGCATTGCAGAAGTGATCTATGAAGACGATGCTAACCGTGGTGTGACTGTTATTCCGGAAGATATGTATGATGATTTAGATGATGCTTGTGATGGTTGTCCTACAGATTCTATCAAGATCGCGGATGAACCTTTTAATAAAGAAGGCTAATGCAAGTAAGATTTAGAATGAAATAGACATTTCTCACAATGGTGTTTTAGGTGAGGATGTCTATTTTTTTATGCATTTATGCCGATATAATAATAAAAAGGTATTTCGGGGGATCAGATAAGATGAAAGATTCTATTTATCTCAAAGAATATGTTCAATTACACCCTGAGAATAAGATGGGTTGGTATTTGTTAGGCAAGGAATATGAAAAGAATGGCGAAGAAGGTAAAGCTAATTATTGCTTCAATCAATCCAGTGAGGTATACGAGGCTTTTGAGAAAAGTAAGGTTCCTGACGATGTATGGAAAGAATATGAAGATAGAATTGTTCAAACACAACGTCATAAAGAGAGACGCACGTATAAATTCAAGGTTTTTCTACTGAGTCTGGTGATGTTACTCTTAATCTTCACACCATCTATCCATGCGCCGGGTCAAAATGAGGTTGGGGTAGATTGGAATGATCTAGTGGAAGAACCAGAAAAAGTATTGGATAACGTATCTGTAAACAAACCTGAGCCAAATGTGGAATATCAATTCACAGCACATCTTGCTGGTTCTAACAATGCTAAAGCGGACTTATTTGCGAAGATCATGTCTTATTCAGGATCATTACCTACAAAGGTTGCAGTACTTGGGATGCAACAGCAGGATAAATGGCTAATATGGAAACGCAATATGCCCTTATCGTTTACGATGATGAAGACCAATGATACACAGATTGTCTATCAATCTTATGATTCTAAAGAATGTGATTGCACCGTACCAGATGCAGTGAAGATCGAGCAGTCCGCACAATTGTGGACGAAGAAGCAAGAAGAATTAGCTATATTATCGAATGCCATTGGGTTCTTCACAAAAGAAAAGGGAAGACATCCTACAAGCTTCAATGAACTGGTGCAACCTTTTCCAAACAATAGAATATCAGGTTCAACACAAGGCTTGAAGGAGAACTTTAATCAGATAAATATGGCCATGGGAGCAAGTTCAACCCATTCTGAGGATAGCGCTAATATAGGATCACAAGATAAAGAGACCTTGGATAGTAAGGTAAGTAAGGAGAATAAGTCGGTATTCGGAGATGATATTTTTTTCGAACATCCATTAGAAATCGTTGTGGATAAGCAAAATTATAGGCTTGCTGTCGTAAGTGGTAATATGATACTGCGTAATTATGAAGTGGGATTAGGCGGCGATAAGACACCAGAAAGTAGCTTTGTTATCAGTGATAAAGTGGTAAATCCAAATGGACGTTCAAATGGGGAGTTCGGAAGTCGTGGTATGCAATTATCAACAAGTAATTATGCTATTCATGGAACGGATGAACCAGCCAGTATTGGTCGTGACGAATCAAAAGGTTGCATTCGAATGAAGAAGGAAGATGTCGAGGAGTTATTTGACCTGATTCCGATGGGTACGAAAGTAAGTATAGGAAAAGGGGTACTCCCTGATGCTGAACTCATTCCTGAGCAACGATATCGATCGCAGCATAGACAGAATCAGAGTAACCCCCACAAAATATATCGATGGTTGAATTAGATGTTTAGAATGAGTAGAACGATTAATGCAATAGTAACGATAATGATGCTTAGCCCAACCCAAAGAAGCGCTTTCTTATTTCCTTCTTCTTGTGTATGATGTATCGTTGGTGGTTTGCGTTTGATTGCCATAACAATAACCTTCTTTCTATGAATTATACTCATTCATTTGATTGTAAAGGGTTTCTAAATAAATAGCTATAACATGAATTATATTAAAAAAGGGAGTAAGTGGTAGATTACTTTCTTTTTGATCTGTAAAAGGATAAACTAATAGATAGAGAAAAACAGTGGATGGAGATGAATGTTACCTATGTTATATAAAAAAGTGGCAAAACCAATATTGTTCAACCTAGATGCTGAAAAGGCACATCATCTCGTCGTTGGGGGACTACATACGGCTAGTAATATTCCACTCGCAACCCATATGCTACGCACGCTATGGGGCGTAAAAGAGACACCTGAACTTGCTGTAGATCTATTTGGACTTCATTTCCCGTCACCTATTGGTCTTGCTGCGGGTTTAGATAAGAATGCGGCAGCTGTTGAAGGATTCTCATCGATTGGATTTGGATTTATGGAAGTAGGTACCGTGACACCCAAGGGACAATCAGGAAATGATCAACCGCGATTATTCAGATTACCTCCAGACGAGGCACTTGTTAACCGTATGGGATTCAATAATGAAGGCGTAGAAGCGATGTCAAGAAGATTATCATCGAATCAGAAGCGACGTATTCCCGTTGCTATCAATATAGGAAAGAATAAAGAAACTCCCAACGATAAAGCGTATATGGATTATCAGGAATGTATACGCAAATTATATCCATATGGCGACTTTTTCGTCGTAAATATTAGTTCACCGAATACACCTGACTTGCGTAATCTGCAATATGGTAGTGAATTATCGAAGTTACTTGCCTATATTATGGATGAGATGAATGAACAAAGACGCAAGTATAATAATAGTAAACACATCTTAGTCAAGATAGCACCAGATGTAAGTGATGCTGAACTTGAATCTATGGTAGAAGTGCTTCAATCTAGTGGTGTGTCAGGCGTTATTGCTACAAACACAACATTATCTAGAGAAGGTCTTAACCATATTCATGCGAAGGAAACCGGTGGATTAAGTGGTAAACCTCTTCGTAAACGTTCTACGGAAATTATCTCTCGTATTTATAGACAAACACACGGAACACTACCCATCATCGGGTCAGGAGGAGTCTTTACGGGTCAGGATGCTTATGAGAAGATCCGAGCTGGTGCGAGTCTTGTAGAAATCTATACAGCTCTTATCTATGAAGGACCAGATGTGAATCGAAGAATTCATGCAGAGTTGAGAAAACACCTTCTTCAGGATGGATATCGCCATATATCAGAAGCAGTAGGCGCGGACCATAACTGAAGGTGAAAGACAGGAGGTTCATTCGTTTATGAAAATGGACAATAGAGATTGGGGCATGTTCTTGCTTCCATATGAGCAGGCCGTAGAGGAATTAAAGGTTAAATTCAAAACGATGCGTTCTGAACTAAAGAAACGTGAAGAATATGCACCTATAGAATTTGTAACAGGTCGCGTTAAGAAGATATCTAGCATTCTTAACAAGGCTAAACGGTTAGATGTATCGATGGATAAGTTGGAGACAGGTATTGAGGATATCGCGGGTATTCGAATCATGTGCCAATTCGTTGTGGATATCAGACGTGTTGCAGAATATATTAGGAAACGCAAAGACCTAACTGTAGTATACGAGAAGGATTACATTACGAACTACAAAGAAAGTGGTTATCGCAGCTTCCATATGATTGTAGAGTATCCTGTACAAACTGCGCTTGGCCAAGTGATTGTACTGGCTGAGATACAAATTAGAACGTTAGCAATGAATTTCTGGGCTACGATTGAGCATTCTCTTAGTTATAAATATCCTGAAGATCTTCCAGATAATATTCGTAAAAGGTTGAAAAAGGCAGGAGAAGCCGCATCTACACTAGATAATGAAATGTCGAGTATACGGGAAGATATATTGGAAGCACAGAAACAATTTGAAGATGAATCTAATGTAACAACACAGGTATTGTCATTGATTCACCAGTTGTATTTCTATCATTTAGTAAATGAGGCTATTGCGTTTCAAGATCGGTTTAACGATATTTGGCGAACTCAAGATATGGATGATATGAAGTCCCTTTTAGATGAGGTTAAACAGCTTATAGCCGTGACTAAAAAAGGTGCGAATACAGATGAAGTATGAGGAGTTATATGTATCCTATCTTGTGTATTTCAATCGTGACCAAGATTACTTCGAATGCCATGAGGTGCTAGAAGAATTATGGCTTCGTAAAGATAAAGATCCTTTATACAAAGGTCTACTCCAGGTAGCGGTAGGTTTATATCATTTCCGGAATCATAATATTACGGGTGCAAGGAAAATGATGTATCGAGCCCTAAGTCAGTTAGAACAATATCCATGCGTATCACTGGGCATAGATTTGGGTGTGTTAGTGACTCAAGTGCGTCAATACGCATCTCAATTGGATCAGTTCGAGACAATTCCCTTCCCATATTATGATCTGACCATTCTCATCTTAGATCCACAACTGCAACAGAACGTTGATATGGCTCATCTACATATTCAACCTATTATCCCGCAGCGTAGAGGACCGAAGCGACCATCTAAATTGTCGCTCAATATAGAATAATAAGTATTGCTGTATATAATGATTCAATAGAAGGCGTGTGTGAACTACCCATGAACAACCCGCTATGTGAGATTATAGCGGGTTGTTTCAGACAAGTAATATGTTGGAATAATTTGGGGTTGTATATCAAAGGTCAAAGATTGAGGGTGTATTAGTCATGAATCGTAGTATGCGTAAAACACAAAGAATCGATAAGATTCTCGTTCATCTTGGTTTTGGTTCTCGAAGCGAAATCAAGAAAATCGTGAAGCAAGGTATGGTTACGATGAATGGGACTACAGTGAAGGACAGTGGCTTGCATGTCGATCCTTTCAATGATACGGTTGAAGTGGATGGTAGAAGAATAGTCTATAAAGAATTTATTTATCTCATGTTACATAAGCCTCCAGGGGTCATATCTGCGACTGAAGATAAGTATGATGAAACAGTGATAGACCTATTAGATCATGAACATGCCTTATTCGAGCCTTTCCCTGTTGGAAGACTTGATAAAGATACGGAAGGACTTCTGCTATTAACAAACGATGGGAAGTTTGCACATGATTTATTATCTCCACGGAAGCATGTCCCAAAGACATATGAAGCTAGTGTTGATGGCGATGTTGGGGAGCAAGACATCGCTCAATTTGCACGTGGCGTGACTTTAGACGATGGGTACACCACTTTACCAGGGGAGTTAGTCGTATTAAGTCAGGAACAAGTTCAAGATACTACGATCTCTAGCATCTCACTTACGATCCATGAAGGGAAATTTCATCAGGTGAAGCGAATGTTTGAAGCCGTTGGTAAAAAAGTTGTATACCTAAAGCGTGTTCAAATGGGGCAGTTGCCGCTCGATCCAACCCTTGACATCGGACAATATCGTGAATTGACGTTAGATGAATTGATTCTGTTAGGAAAGAACAATGATAGATAAATAGAAATAGAGAATACAAAAGGATGGATGGCAGTTATGAAATACAAATGGATTGCATTAGATGTAGACGGAACGCTTTTGAATGATGATCATGAAATTACGAAACAAACGATGGAGACTGTACAAGCTGTAGCACAGACAGGCGCAGAGATTATTCTCTGCACAGGTCGAGGACCACAGAACACGATTCCCTTTATGGAACAGATGGGATTAACAGGTTATGTCATAAGTCATAACGGAGCGGCAACAGTGAAAGTGGATACGAAAGAAGTTGTGCATCAATCATCTATGGATTACATAGCCTTAATGCCGTTCATAGAATTTTGTCGTGACAAAGGTATTCATTTTGATGTGAGTACACCATTTGAAATGTTTGTAGATAATGTGGATGGTCTAGATGAAATCATACGAGGAATGTATGAGAATTATTTGACTTTACCAACGAAATTACCAACTTGGAACGAAATTAAGCAACCGCTTGTCAAATTCACCATGTTCGATGAGATGGATGCTATGGATGAAATATATAAAGAATTAAGTCGTTGGACATTCGATCTTACGATGTTACGTAGTGGAGATTTCTTCATTGATGTGATGAGTAAGGAAGCATCTAAAGGAAATGCTCTGAAGCATCTTGCAAAGAATCGTGGTATTGCACAAGAAGAAATATTGGCGATAGGTAACTATTATAATGACATTTCTATGCTGACCTTTGCAGGTAAAGGTATCGCAATGGATAATTCGCCATTGGACGTGAAAGCAGCGGCAGATGAAATAACGTTATCCAATAATGAAGATGGTGTACATTCAGCCTTGTTGAAATACTGTCTCTCTTAGTCAAAGGAAGCAGACGTTGATCTTTGGCTTATAAATCATAAATGGCTGTGTATACCTAACAAGGGTATACACAGCCATTTTGTATCAGGTTGAAATGGAAGTTGATCCCTACGTATGCGATAATGAAACATAAGGTCATCATGATGAATACAATGTGAATACATAGGATAAACCCTTAGATAAATAGTTCAGTAATGACATAATGAAAAGAGGATATGCTTCATGAAATTGTTACAAGCTTTATTCTTTCCACCAGAACAACCTGGTGGTGTCTCCTCTATGATTCCTTATATGCAGGAACGCTTCACTAGCTCCGAGTGGGATATGGATATGTTCTGGTTACCGAAAAGGTTACGTGACAAAGGTCGAGAAGAGGTTGTGTTCGACACATTCGACTGGACGATTTACAAAGATAATATCATCGTTTCTAAATATATTCAGACCTATAGGGACTATCTGTGGTGGGCCCAAATGCGGATTCGAACACCCTATGAACTTATACATGCACATCATCCAATTTCGGGTCTAGCTATGAAAAAGCTATTTCCTGAAATTCCATTAATTCAAACGATACATTCTAGTTATGAAAGAGAGTTAATTCTAAACGGTACCATTCAAGAGGATGGACCCGAACATCAATTTCTGACATCGTTATATCGTGAGTTAGAGTCTAAAAGTGATCGAATGATGACGGTATCACAATCTTTTGCAACCTATCTATCGTCCTATGTTAATCATCCAGAAGTTATTCAAGTTATTCCAAACGGATTCGATGAGAGACGTTTCGCTCCAGTACCTCATAACAACGAGATTATTCAACTTGTAACGGTATGCCGGTTAGTGCCAGCAAAAGGATTAGATATTCTAATAAGGTCGTGTGCTGAACTTAAAATTAGAGGTTACGATTATGTTCTTCATATTATTGGGGATGGACCTTACCGTAAAGAATTAGAGGAATTGGCACGTGAACTTAATGTTTATAATGAAACAATTTTCTATGGTTATACACTTCATCCTGAGGTGTTTATTCCTTTCTTTGATATATTCGTATTGCCATCTAGAGCAGAGTCATTCGGTTCTGTTTTTGCTGAGGCAGCGCTGAGTGGCCTAGCACTTATTGGAACTAACGTGGGTGGTATTTCTGAACAAATTGTGGATGGTGTGAATGGGTTGCTAGTACCGGTGGAAGATTATATTGCGCTCACGGACGCATTGGAGCTAGTCATAAGTCAACCGAATTATCGAAATGAATTGGCTCGTTCAGCATGGGAGAAAGCAAAAACTGATTATGCTCTTTCTCACGTAGTGAATATCCTTAAGAAAATTTATTTACAATATGATCATAGAAAAGAGTGAGGATGAATGACCCCATTTCGATTCATTCATGCAGCTGATTTACATTTGGATAGTAAGTTCGCGGGCATTAAAGGTTTATCAGATCATATACGCCAGCATGTAAGGGAGTCTACATTCACTGCTTTTCGGCATTTAATCGACGTTGCCATTGCTGAACAAGTAGATTTCATTGTCATTAGTGGCGACGTGTACGATGCAGCGGATAGCTCCTTGAGAGCTCATCTAGCTCTGCATACCGCATTTGAGGAGCTTGCTAATCATGGCATACATACGTATGTGATTCATGGTAATCATGATCCGCTAGATGCTCCGAGACTACATATCAAAGAATCTGACTATATTCATGTGTTTGGTTCAGAGGTCGCTAGTTACACAGCGAGAAGACGCAAGGATCAACGTGAGGTTGCGATCGTTAGTGGGATCTCGTATCCAACTTCCAAAGTAACGGAGAACACCGCACTGAAATTTCATAGAATAGATGGTTCAACATTATTCCATATTGCTGTACTTCATGCCAATGTTGATGGAGATCCGCTACACGAAACATACTCCCCTTGTACTAGGCAACAATTATCATCTTCTGGTTATGACTATTGGGCACTGGGTCATATTCATCAGCGGCAAGTGATACAGGAATATCCACATATCGTCTATGCAGGTAATATTCAAGGCAGAAGTGTAAAGGAGACTGGACCCAAAGGCTGCTATGTTGTGGAAGTATCGGAAGAAGGATTGGTGGATTTATCTTTTCATATATTGGATCAAGTGCGCTATGTTGTAGAAGAAATTTCGATACAAGATATTAACGATATCGATGATTGGCGGATGCGGGTGGAGGAGAAAGTGGACAGCCTTCGACTTCTACATCCCGATCGAATGAGTATCGTTCGTTGGGTAATGACGGGACGAAGCCCGATCCATCGAGAGCTAGAGAGTGGATATGTTGCTCATGAAATGGAAGAGGAGCTAAGACGTCGAGAAATAGAAAGAGCCCAAAGAGGACAATTCGCCGGATTGGTATGGTGTGAACGTATTTCACTTCAATCGGGAATAGAAATTAATCAATCTGAACTAATGCTTGAAGATCACTTTCTAGGTGAGATGCTTCGGTTATCAAATCAGATAGTTCAACATGAGGAACTATTGGATAAAGCATTGGCTCCACTTAAGAGTAATCGCATCATTAGAGAGATGGTACAAGAAGCTACTGATGAGGAAAGACAGGATTGGATAGAACGTGCTCGTGAGCTTGGTGCCATGTTACTGATCGATCATACAAGTGACGGAGGCAGAAACGGATGAGAATTGAGAGGCTTCAAATTCATGGGTTCGGACGGTTGAAGGACCAAGATATTTCGATTGATCCAGGAATCACGATATTTATGGGCCCTAATGAGGCGGGTAAAAGTACAGTTCAACAATTCGTTCGTGCCATGTTCTTCGGAATTCCTAGTCGCACCTATCCAACGGAGAGATATGAACCATTATCTGGTGGTGTTCATGGTGGCATCCTAACCTTAATAGACGATATGGACACAAGATGGACCATTTCTAGATTCACTTCAACCAGTGAGCGTGCAAGTCATTCTAACAGCCGCATGGAGAAGAACTCTATCGTAAAGAGTGAATACAACGGTCAAGTACAACAGGTTAGTCAGCAAGAAATGGAACGTGAGCTACTTGGTGGATTATCCCGTAATATGTTCAATCAGTTATTCGCCATATCATTAAGTGAATTACAGGAGATGCGTTCACTTCAATCCGATGAAATGAGTAGTTACTTGTTTCATGCAGGTATTGGTGGTGGTAACGAGATTGTTCAAGCCGAACGAAAGCTAACGCAACAAATGGAAAAGTTATATAAGCCAAAAGGCAGAGTACAAGAGATTTCAAAAGTACTACAATCCATCGAGCAATTGGAGAAAGAAATATCTAACAGTCGTTCCTTTTTGAAAAGATATAACGATAATGCTACAACACGGATCGAAACTGTTGAGTTATTAGAGACACAGGGGCAAACAAGACATATCGCTGCGCAACGGTTGCTACTACTAAATAGAGCTAAGGAGATCAGACCCACTTGGCTAAAGTGGACGGAAGCTAGACTTCAGAGATTATCATTACCAGAAATTCTGACATTTCCTACTGAAGGTATAGCAAGATGGGACTCTTTACAAGGTGAATCGAATATTGCCCATCTTCGCCAAGCGAAATTATTACGCAATCAATCTGAATGGCAAGCGCAGCTTGATGTCTTGCATTGTGATCAATTCCTTGATGAACAAGGTGTAGCTATTGATCGTTTAATTGCTCGTAGAGAAACCTATGAAGCGAAAACGCGGGATTTATTAGAGTTACAAGCGGAGTCATCCATGTTAGATTTACGGTTACAACGTATCATTAGGCAGATTGATTCTAGTTGGACAAACAGTGATCTTGCGAAGTTCTCGACTTCAGTGGGAGAGCGTGAGGCTGTCCGCCGTTATTCAGAAGGGTTTACAAGTTACGATAGAAGAATAGAAAATTTAGCTTCACAGACAGAGCAACTAAGGCAACAACTGAATTCTTCAGAGATGATGTACGGGAATGTTGAACTCGCGTACGAAGAAAAATTGGATCATGGACGTGGTAGATTTACGATGCTAATACCTCAACGTCCTGAAGAGATGACAGAGGTATGGAATGTTATTATAGAAGCTGTGGATCGTTGGCGTGAGAATCGAATGGTTAGGTTATCATCTATGGGACAGGTTGAGAGTGATAAAATAATACACCAACGATGGAGAGCCATCACTCGTGGATTTCTATGGGGAAGTTGTATTGTTACACTGGTGATTCCAATATTCGTATGGAACATGGGATATGCTATACCTGCTATTATTTCAATGATAGCCTTACTGATTGTGGTTACCGTCCTATTATGGAATGGTATTCTTAAACCAACAGCAGCACCACCACGAGGCAGACGAACGGAATCCTTAGTACTACAAGAGGAAAGACAAGATATTGAGGATGTTGTAAAGTTAATATCTCGACTCATCAACAAGCCCATCCATAAAACAGGGAATGGAATTTCAAATGGTGAGCCGATCCTTGCTACTGAATTAGAGACAAATATACGTGAACTACGGAAGTTGATAGATGAATGGTTTGTTTGGCAACAAAACATAGATAAGCTACGAAATGAACGCAAGCCCCATGAAGATCGAATACGTACATTAACGCTAGAACTAACTATCATAGAAGAGAAAATGGTTATGGAAGAGCGGAAATTCATTCAATTGGGGAAGGAATGGGAACAGTGGTTACAGCAACGTGATCTCCATTGCGATCTCTCCCCAGAAGCCGTACTCGACATGTATGGGTTGGCTGAGCAAGCTTTAGATCATATGGACCAACTCAATAAGATCAATCGGAAAGTTCAACAACTGGATAAAGATTGTCAAGATTATGAAATACAATGTAAGAATATACTTCCAGAGGGTCCAGTTGAAGATGAACGATCTCTAATTACGCGGATGGAGTGGATGAAGAATGAATGGGATCAGTATCAGGAAGTCATCAGTCAACGTAAATTAATCATTGCAAAAGTTGAAACTTTGGAAGAAGAAATGAAGCTTGTATCAGATGAACTCAATCGTATTTCTTCTTTAGAGCAAGAGCTTATTATGCTAGGTGAAGCTGATCATGGGGAGGACTTCCTAAGACGTGGTGCAGTCCATAAGCAAATCGAGCAATTGAGTAAGGACATCCTTCAGTTGGAAGTCTCTATGTTCAGTGGTATACATGAAGACACAAGAGAAATGATTATCCGAATATTAGACACACATGATGAGACAGCGTTAGAACAGGCGTGTGAACAATCTGAAGCGCAATGTAAGGTCATTGAGGGGCGATGGAATGACTTGCAACAAACGCATGGAAGACTGCTTCAGGAGCGGGATCAATTAGAATTACAATGTCTTCAAGACACGGCGATCCAACAACTCGAAGAACAGAAGGCAACACTGAAAGAAATGATAACGGACTATGCTGTGATGTCGATATGTTCAGAAATGATCTCAAAGACCCGACAGATCTATGAGGAAGAGAAACAACCACAAGTGTTGAAGTTAGCATCGACTTATTTCGAGCAACTGACAAATGGTGCATATTCCCGTATCGTCATGAAGATGGGTGGTAAAGAACTATTAGCGGAGCACCGCGACCAAGCTTGGATGGAGAGTGCCAAACTAAGTCGCGGGACGGCAGAGCAAATGTATTTAGCTTTGCGACTTGCGCTTGCTAATACGATGAATTCCGATGTGTCTATACCATTACTGTTTGACGATATTCTAGTTAATTTCGATGAACAAAGAATGATAAAGGCGCTGTCTTTATTAAATGAAATATCAACAACAAGGCAGATCATTATGATGACTTGTCATCCATATGTCGCACAACATATGCGTGATATTATGCCAAATGCACAATTTATTTCTTTGCAACCATCAATTTAAATACCCAGAACAAACTTAGGAACCCAAAGACAGGATACAGGATAGATAATAAATTACTAAATCCAAATTGACTTAGCATGAAACAAGCTAGCATGATGCCTATGGAAATGATTTTGGGAGAAATCTGAAAACGTTGTTGTAGTTGTAACGTCACACCATAGATATCTGCTACAAATGTTGTGAATATTTCTAGGAATATGAGCAGTATATAAATGAACTGTACAACGACACCTAATTGAAAAGCGATTCTACCCATAGGAATTTCAAATTGCATAATACCAGGCATTTGAGCGGACATGGCGAAGTGGGCTGCCATTAACATAAATCCAACGCCCAATCCACCAATAATCCCCCCTATTCGAATGGTAGCTATACTTTCCGTATGGCTACCAAGCGGGACAAGTATGGCTTGCGCCATGACAAGATTAAATGCTGTATATAGTATTGGAGATATCCAGGCCATAGACATATTGCTATCTGTCGTTAATTCAAGAAAACGTAAGGAATTAGGCATGGCTAATGTATTAGAAATAATGAGTACTGAGATGGTTAGCATCATGGGTACAACGATACTATTCATATTCATAATGGAATTTATTCCACGGTTGAGCAAAAGATAGGTTCCAATCAGTGTAATGATCAGACCAGTCTGATAATGCAGATTGAGATGCTGTTCAAAAACAGAACCTGCGCCAGCTAACATAACACTATTTACGCCAATGAGAACAAAGAGCATGATGATGCTGATATAACTACCGGTTCTGGGACCAAATAAATATTTGTTCAAATCTTCATATGATTTAGCATGTATTCTTCTTGAGATGATCATCATCTTAGTACCCAACCATATAAAAAGGATTGTTGAGAGAATGACCGTGAAGGTGGCCCATTTGCCATGTTGCGTAAAAAATTGGAGTATCTCTTGCCCTGTAGCAAATCCTGCTCCTACGATTGTACCTATATAAGTAAATGCGATTTGCATGATACGGACTATTTTCTTCATAGTTTCCCCCTAATGTTTTAGTTCATATTAGTACAAGATATGAACTAAAGGAGTAGGACATGACTACAACATGTCCAAATACACTTGAAGTTTAGGCTGTTTCTATGGTATTTTAACGACAAAGGTTTGGCATGGAGAGGATGAATGTTATGAATTTATTGAAAGAACGAATTATAGAAGAAGGTATGGTCATGTCTGATCAAGTCTTAAATCTTGACGGATTATTGAATCATCAAGTGGATCCAGAATTGACAATGCAAATGGGTAGAGAATTTGCAGAACGGTTCAGAGACTTAGGTATAACACGAGTAATCACAGTTGAGTCTTCGGGTATTGCTGTAGGTTTCGCAACGGCTTATGAACTAGGGGTTCCTCTCGTATTCGCACGTCGTAAGAAGACGCTGATCGCTGATCCAGATGCCTATTGCGAGCGTGTACCTTCATTTACAAAAGGTATTGTGACAGACATGATGTTATCGAAACGTTTCCTGAAACAGGAAGATCGCGTTCTCTTTATTGATGACATTATTGCCAATGGTGATGCTGCCAAAGGCCTAATCAAGATCATCGAGCGTTCGGGGGCAGAATTAATTGGATTAGGCATTGTGATTGAGAAATCATTCCAAGCGGGAGCACGGACGATTCGAGAGCAAGGGATACGGGTTGAATCCTTAGTGCAGATCGCATCATTGAGTGATGGAAAGATTACCTTTCTTGAATAAATAGGATCAGGAAAGCCCAAATATTCACAGTACCTTTCAAGTCGTGTATGAATAGCTTATAATATAATGAGTAAGGAAGAGAGAGGAGGCAACACAATGGGGAAGGAACCACTAACTGAACAATTCTTTGTCGATAAGTTGGCCGTTGCAAAGACACATTTCGAAAGAGCGGTAGATTGTAAACACACAGAATTTGATGATTTATATCCCTATATGCTGGAACACCCTCAATTTTTTTGGTACAAAAGATATGTTGCTTGGTCAGAGTTATTGACGATTGTGCGCATGTGTGATGAATTATCTTTCGAATGGCAGAGCATATTCACACCCCAGCAAGTTGCGTACTTGAATAGCCGAGTGATGTCTGCGACAGTGCTAGACTTCTGGTTCGAGAAGAATGATAGTAAAGAACATGCGCAACGTTAAATTAGGATGGATATTTCATAAATTAGAATAGGATGATATGACCTAAATGTGATCATTTAGGTCTGTTTTTATAACTATAGGGAGTTGATTGTAAGAAATGATTAGTGATGAGGAATTGGATGCTTTTCGTGTGAAAGGTGAGAAGGTTCGAGTGGTGCGTGACTCCATGCAAGAGAACGATATTAGGGGTATTGTGGTGGCTTGGGATGCGACACAGGTTATGATTCGTCGTCCTAATCGTAATGTGGTCAAGCTAGACCGTAATTATATTTACCACTTAGCGAGCGAACCGCGTATTGATCCGTTGGCATAAATGAAGGGGGGTTACTACCCATATTCAATAGATAATCACGTAATTAACAGACGTGCTAGATTCAGATTCTAGTGATGTAACAAAAGTGGATGTTCGAGTCCTCTTGGCCTCACCATTCTTACTCTCCCAAGAAGCCTTGCTGAGCAAGGCTTCTTTTCTTTTTGTCGGAATTTGGTTGTTTGTTGTGTGAGGCGGGAAGTGAGGATTCGAATTGGTTGTTCGGTATTACCACTATCATGCTTGTGGTTCTGCAACGACTGCCATTCTGGAAGTGATTGTATATGGACACTCAATTTCTGACGAGAAATATACAGGATTTCGCGAATATTTTAGTTGGAGGGTTATTATAAAGAAGGATCGAGGGTAGAAAGGCGAATACTCATTCAAAGTTAAATGAGTATTCGTTTTTATCTATTAAGGTTCATTTTAGTAAATTATATAATACATGTTGATCAGTGGCCTCCGCCAAGCTTCTGAACGACTTGCTCCACTTTGCTAATGTGCTTTATGATGCGCTCAGCGGCTAGTTTACTGTTCTGATCTCTAATCGATTCGTATATAAGAGTGTGTTCCTGCAGTAGTGCTACAGCCGTTGCGCGGTCAGCGAAAAACCAGAGACGGCGAGATTCCTTCATGCTTGCTTGCAGTCGTTCCGACAAGGACTCCATCATGGAGGTGAACAATGTATTATGGGAAGCTCTTGCAATGCAGAGGTGGAAGTGGATATCTGCTTGGTCACTAGATTGCTCATCCCCTAAGCTAATTTCCATCTGCTGCAAGGCATGCTCCATTTGTTCTAAATCAGTTGCCGTTCGTCTCTCGGCCGCAAGCGTTGCACATCCAACCTCTATAAATTTGCGAACCTCAAGAACCTCTTGAAGCAGCTCCGTCTGATAGAATAACCCCCGCGAAGTCTCAGAATCCATCTCTCTTGGCAATTCTTCACTCACAAACGAACCACCACCATGGCGAATCGTTAACCATCCCATCGCTTTAAGACCGCTCAACGCTTCTCGGATGGTCGAACGTCCGACTTGAAAGTTTTCCGCGAATTCCACGACAGTCGGAAGCTTAGCTCCTGGAGCGAACACCCCCGATTGTATCTGTTCCCGAATATGCTGCATCACGATTTCCGAACCCTTTTGTGGCTTCACTGATTGATAATTCATAGTAAACCTCCGAATCAAAGTATATACATCTATTCAATCATACGCTAAACTATAGGTAAAGTCATCAGATGACATGATGAATTATGGATTACCATAAAAGTTACAGGGGGGAACAAATGTGAACGATCAAATAAAGCGAGAGTTAAGGGAAATTGTTGGTGAGAGCTATTTCAAAGACGACATGGAGTCAGTTGTAACGCATTCTTATGATGGTACGCCGATGCTGCAGGAGCTTCCGGATGGCGTCATTTATCCGGCAAATACTGATCAGGTATCCCAAATTATGAAGGTTCTTAGTCAACATCGAATTCCTCTTGTGAGCAGAGGATCAGGTACGAATCTGTGTGGGGGAACGGTTCCTGTCCAAGGCGGGATCGTTATGGTTATGCATCGGATGAACGCCATTCTGGAGATTGATAAGCAGAATCTGACAGCTATTGTGCAGCCAGGCATCATTACGAAACAATTCATTGAGCATATAGAAGAGATAGGATTGTTCTATCCTCCCGATCCAAGCAGTATGGCGATTTCCACAATTGGAGGCAATATCGCAGAATGCTCAGGCGGTTTGCGTGGCTTGAAATACGGGACAACGAAGGACTATGTGCTGGGACTTGAATGTGTGCTGGCATCAGGCGAAATTCTACGTACAGGTGGCAAGCTGATGAAGGATGTTGCCGGGTATGATTTAACGAAGCTGCTCGTTGGCTCAGAAGGAACGCTTGCGGTTATTACAGAAGCTACCTTGAAGCTCATTCCTCCACCGAAGTATAAGAAGACGATGCTTGCCATGTTTAAGGATATTTATGGGGCCGCAAGAACGGTGTCATCGATTATTGAGAGCCAGATTATTCCTGCTACACTGGAAATCATGGATAATCCGACGATCCGCGTCGTTGATGATTTTGCCAAGATAGGGCTCCCGCTAGATATGGATGCGATTCTTCTCATCGAGCAAGATGGAGACGAGGAGACGGTTGAACGAGATATTGCTCTCATTACTGCGATATGCGAAGCGGAAAATGCTGCCCAGATTAGCGTAGCCGATACAGAAGAGGAAGCATTGAAGCTGTTGAGCGCACGGAGAAGTGCTTTTACAGCACTAGCAAGATTACGTCCGACAACCATCTTGGAGGATGCAACGGTTCCTCGTTCGAAGATTGCCGAGATGATCTTGGAGATTAATCGGATAGCCCAGAAGCATAACGTACAAATTTGTACATTCGGACATGCGGGAGACGGTAATCTACATCCTACTGCAACAACAGATGCGAGGGATACTGAGGAGGTGTATCGCGTGGAAGCGGCTTTCGAGGAAATTTTCGAAGCTGCGATTGCACTTGGAGGCACGATCACAGGGGAGCATGGTGTAGGTATGGTTAAAGCACCGTTCTTGGAATGGAAGATAGGTAGTGCAGGGATTATGATTATGAAAAATATAAAGTTGGCATTCGATCCTCACAATATTCTCAATCCTGGTAAAATTTTCGCCAAAGAAACACGTCATAGGGTGGTGCTGCAGCATGGCTAAGCAGCTGACAACGAATGCTCTGCAGCAGACCTTAAAGCTCAAGCTGGACTATGAGCAGTTAACGAATTGCATGCGCTGTGGCTTCTGCTTGCCTGCATGTCCCACCTTTAAGGAAACGGGCTTGGAGGCGGAATCACCACGCGGACGGATTGCACTCATGAAGGCGGCGGTAGACGGTATAATGGAGCCGAATGTCCGCTTCGAGGAGCAGATGAATCATTGCCTCGGATGCCGGGCGTGTGAGCCTGCCTGCCCTGCTGATGTGAAATACGGTCAGCTTATTGAGCAAGCGAGGGATGCAATTGAGGATCATACAAAGGAGCATCGCCCCTGGGTTAAAGTAGCGCGCAATGTTCTGCTTAAGCGAATGTTCCCTCACCAAGGACGCATGAAGATGATGGGAAAAGGGCTTAAACTCTATCGGCAGTCCGGGCTTCAGAAGCTAGTAAGGAATACAGGTACGGTAGGGCTATTCTCCAAGCAGTTGGAGGATATGGAACGGATTCTTCCTGAAGTAACAGGAAAAGGTGTTGTCGATGATCTAGGTACGCGAATTCTCGCCAAAGGTGAGAAAGTAGCGACGGTTGGCATGTTCCGGGGTTGTCTGATGGATTCTCTGTTCACGGAAACGAATCGTAAAACAGTTGAATTATTAGCACATGCGGGGTTCGAGGTTCTGATCCCAGAAACCCAAAATTGCTGCGGTGCTCTGCATGCACATAGTGGGGAGAGTGATCAAGCAAAGAAACTGGCCAAATCGAACATTAAAGCTTTTCGCGAAGCTGGCGTTGACTATATTGTCTCGAATGCCGGAGGCTGCGGTGCTATATTGGTGGAGTATGATCATCTGCTGCATGAGGAGCCTGAATGGAAGGAAAGTGCTGAATGGTTCGCCACACGAGTAAAGGATATAAGCAGCCTTCTCCTTGATCAAGGGCGTCCATTATCGTTCATGGATGTGGCCACAGACAAACCCACTCGCGTAACCTATCAGGATTCCTGCCATCTGAAGAATGTCATGAAGGGGGGCAGCGCGCCCCGCAAGCTGCTTAATCAAATTTCCAATATCGATTTTGTGGAAATGAAGGATGCGGGATCCTGCTGTGGATCAGCAGGTATTTATAATCTGACCCAACCGGAGATGGCTAATCAGATTTTGGAGCACAAAATGGAGCATGCGAATGCGACCCAAGCCCACTACATGGTAACGAGTAACCCAGGCTGCTTGATGCAGATGCAGATGGGAATCGTTAGACATGCCAAAGGCGGAAATATGAACGCGGTTCATATCGTCGACTTCCTATATGAGCGAATGGTGAAAGATAATGTCTAGATACGGAGTCTAAATTCTGAAGAGAGACCATTGGTATTTTTGATGATATCTTACACAGTAGAACTTTAGTATTCCAGATCGTATTTATAATGAGATTAGCCAGCTATGTCTGGTTAATCTCATTTTTCATTTAAATCGTGTTATAGGGTGTAACAATATAATGAAATTAGTTCTTGAACCTAGAGTTACTCGATGGTTTATAATGACACTATAGATAATAAATAGGTTGAAAAGTGATATGGATCTTGGAGCTGCTGAAAAGAAGGGAGTGATATTCTTGAGAAAGTTCGTCGGCTCTATACGCAGTGCCTTTCGTTTCAGCGGTAAAGGTCTGTCCTTTGGTCAGAAATGGCAACTTGCTCTTCCGGGACCTGTTCTTTCCGTAGGGAGTGTTCTAATCCATAATGTGTTTATCAAGTACTATACAGATATTATTGGTCTTAGTCCGACGTATGTAGGTTGGGTGTACATTATCTACAATATATGGAATGCCATTAATGATCCGATGATAGGCGTATGGATCGATAAAATGCGGCATAACCCAAGACGTGGAAAATATGTCTACATCATGCGAGTCACTGTACCATTTATGATCATATCTTCTTTTGCGATGATGCTGTCTAGCCCCTCTTGGGATCAATGGATGATTTTTATGTTGTATACGGTGGAGTTATTTGTATATGATACCGCGGCAACGGCCTATAGTGTTGCATATCAATCGTACACATTAATGGTTGCACCAACCAAAGAAGAGCGGGTTGACGTCAACATTATACAAAACTATGTCTCACAAGCGATGTCCTTTTTTGTTACGATGATTCCAACATTATTGTTGGTTGGTAATGGAAATCGTGAAGTCATCATCCCAGTCTTTACTGGCGTAATTCTAATTGAAACCGTTTTCTTCGTGATAGCTTTGAGGGGTCTCAAAGATGATGCACAGTTATATGAAACGCTCAACCACGAACTGTTCGAATCAACGGATGTCTGGAAAGACTCCTGGCAACTTATTAAATCTCGTCCGTTCCTCACGTATGTACTCTACTCCATCATCACGGCGGCTCCCATAGGTTTGTACTTCACGCCTTACCTTTACTATATGGATCATGTATTACAATCGAGCGGGTTGGTAGCCACCATTGTAGATGCCAGCACTCATATTATCGCTCTTATGTTCTTGCCCATCATTGGAAATATCGTTAAAAAATATGGAACAAAAATTAGCATTTACTGGGGAACCATCCCTGCTGTTCTCGGCTATGGGGGAATATTCTTAGCAAACGGTGTTTGGAGTGTAGTAGCTTCCTATATCATGATTGTCATCACAGTGAATTACATCAGAACCGCGATGTCACCGATGGGTGCTTTGATCATTGATGAGAATGAATGGACTACGGGTGTTAGGAAAACAGGACTATTTAACGGTCTATTCTCATTGTTTACAATCGCCTTTTCTAGCATACAGACTGTAGTCTTTATCAATGTTATCGGAGCGTATGGATACGATGGTCTTGCGGAAACGCAATCTGATTCTGCCATATTCGGTATTCGATTAGCTACGGGATTGATTCCACTTATAGCTGTATTCCTAGGGCTTATTCCGATGGCTTTCTATCCATTTGATAAGAAGAGGGAGGAAGAAATATCCGCATTCAGTGATCATGCAAGAAGGGGAGGTTCTTCATAGGTGAACAGACGATGTTAAATCTCAAATTTACGATTGGTGAAGTATCTAATATTCTGAATATTCCGATTGATACACTTCGATACTACGACAAGATTGGATTACTCTCATCACAAGATCGTGACGCGAATAACTACCGCTATTACTTTCTTGGTCAGTTCGATTCCTTGATCACGATACGAATGCTAAGAGCAATGGATGTTCCTATCGAACGCATTCAAAGACTACTCACGGATGATAGTCTGGAGGATCTGCGTGAGTTACTCTCGAAGAAGCAACAGGAAGTGGATCAACAGTTGACTTATTTGAAGCATTTATCTCAGAAACTATACTTTCTAAAGGATCAGTTTCAACGGTTTGAAGATACGGATGTTATTGAACTTGTGAAAAGGAATCCGTACTGGGTATTTCTGACCGATTCTATTATGGAAAGTCCAGATAAGAAAATCGGAAATAAAGTGCAACGCAACATAAGTAAAATTAGCGCCCATCAGGAGTTGCTCGCATTTTGCCATGCCATCTCGATCGTATCGATGGAAAACCTAATGAAGGGTAATTATCATAGTTATTTGAATAATGGTATTCTGTCCACCTTTCCCATTGAGGATGATATGGGTGTTTTCCAGAAGTTAGAGTCATGTCTAAGTGTACGAAAATGCGTGATCATTCGGAAGGAAGAGTATAACGATTTAGATGAGCATTACAAGCAGATGGAGATATTTATTCATAAGCGAGGTTTAAAGATAGCGGGGAATTCACTTGAAATAAATCTATATAATCAGTACAACAAACACTATATTGAAATCTATATTCCTGTAACTGACAAAGAGGAAGGGTGAAATAATGATGAAAAAACTAAGTACAGATGGACAGCGAATAATCAATGAAGACGGTGCACATATCATACTAAATGGTGTTAACTTGGTATGCAAAGATAAAGTGAAAGGTTATGTATACCCCTGCGATGAGAGTCTTTTCACTTGGTATCATGAACAAGGTTATAACGTTATCCGCTTGGGTCTGATATGGGATGGGGTTGAGCCCGATCCTGGTGTCTATGACGATAATTATTTAGCATTAATTAAGCAGCAAATCCTTTGGGCAAATGCAAACGGAATCTACATATTTCTGGATATGCATCAGGATTTGTATAGTTCGCTTTATAGTGATGGGGCACCTGAGTGGGCGACCATATCGGATGGGCTCCCGCATGTAGTAGGCCAAATATGGAGTGATGCCTATTTAGAAAGTCCCGCTCTGAACCGTGCATTAGATCATTTCTGGGATAACTCACCTGCTGTAGATGGCATAGGATTACAAGATCATTATGCAGCGATGTGGAAACATGCAGCGGAGTTCTTCTCTGATTGCACCAACATCATCGGATATGACATGATGAATGAACCTTATCCGGGCTCAAGTGGGCAGGAAGTGTTTGGTGCATTTATCGCCACCTATGCACAGACTGTGATGGGATTGGTAGATCCTAATATGAAGCAACTATCTTCGCTTTGGTTCGATGAGGAACAAAAGCAAGAGATACTCGTGGGTATGGCGGATATGAATATCTATAAAGCCCTAGTCGATAGTGCGAAGCAACCTTCGCAAGCATTCGAACGTGATGTGATGGGGCCCTTCTTCAACAAAACGGCCGCCGCGATTCGCTCGGTTGTTCCCGATGGATTCTTGATGTTAGAAACAAGTTATTTCGCTAATATGGCTGTTGAGTCTGGGTTGGAGCTAGTTCGTAATGAAGAGGGAGAGACGCTTCATCATCAGGTCTATACCCCTCATGGCTACGATTTGGTCGTAGATACCGAGCATTACGAAATATATAATCAGGATCGAGTTGAGTTCATATTTGCTACCCATCGCAAGGTACAGGGACGCTTGAACGTTCCTACCTTGATAGGAGAGTGGGGGGCATTCACGAATCATCAAGCGACCTTTGAACTAACCAAATCGCTGGTTGCTATCTTTGAACAGTATCTATGGAGCAATACCTATTGGTGCTGGACTGAAGGGTTTAAGGAAACACCATATGCGAAGGTCTTGAATCGTGCTTACCCACAGGTAACCGGGGGGGTACTTGGAGGATATCATTATAATTATGATACAGACAGCATTAAATTAGACTACGTGTCTTCTGGTACGGAGACATGGATCTATCATCCTCGTGCTGCATTGTTATCTAAAGCAAACGTAGTTGTGTCAGGGGCAGATGATTATCAAATGGTTATTCGGCCTTATCCTAATTCAAATGGTGGAATTATAGCTATCTTGGTTCCGCAGTCCAAAGATCAGATTTCAATTACAGTAAGTTAGTAGTGCACAAGACATTCAGACGTATATATTATAAATGAAGCGGGGCTGTCCCATAAGTCATTAAAATGGCTAGGGGCACCCCATTTATTTTTTGTAGGAGAAAGTTAGATGTTCTGAAGGGACGCTTACGCGAACGGAACATTTCTCCAATCGCTGTGGTCTCCAAATTTCCGGATTAAAACCGCTCAGCGGTTGAAATTCGGAGACCAAGGCGACCGCTATCGCTTTTACGA
>NZ_JBITNB010000027.1:0-48365 GCF_054373195.1 Paenibacillus sp. CMAA1364
TCCCCTCGGGGAGATGACTTATTAAAAGAGTTTACACAAAAGATTTGACAGACCCAAACTTTCAATTGCCTTTAACGCCTTAAAAAATGCTTCCTGTGTAATTTCCTCAGCTGTACTTTCATTCTTAGATATGGACTTTATATACAAAAACACTTCTTGAAAATATAAGTCATAGATTTCCTCGAAGTTCATGCCTTTTCACCTCCTTCACGTTTATAACTCTTGAAATCCAATTATGTTACAAAATTAATTGAACTATATTCTTTTAATCTGCCAAACCTAACGTTTGTTGACTACGGTATCAAGTTTGTTGTCTAGAATTATGGATTGTTCATCCTATACAATTAGATCAAGAAGTTCAACACAAACAAGATAACGCCGGAAGGAGTATACGACATGGACTCAAAAATGGAATCACCAAAAAAACGTAAGCGCTTACTTGGCAGCTGGCACAAGCAGGATACGGAACTCACCCTGTTAGCATTACCGACTACGATTTGGTACCTCCTGTTTAGTTTCTTACCGATGTTCGGGATCATTATCGCCTTCAAGAACTTCAGAATTAGTGGAGGATTCTTGAGTAATGTGTTCAACAGTCCATGGGTTGGCTGGAAGAACTTCGAGTTCTTATTCAAATCGAATGACGCTTGGATCATTATTCGAAATACGATTGGTTACAATATTATCTTTATTATTCTAGGCATTATATTACCTGTTCTCTTCGCTATTATGATTGGTCTACTACACAGTCGTAGAGCAAGTAAAGTCTATCAGACGATGATGTTCCTCCCCTATTTCTTATCTTGGGTCGTCGTAACTGCTGTCGGGTGGGCTTTCCTAAGTTATGATAAGGGAATTGTCAATTCCATGTTGATTAATATGGGTAGCGATCCCGTGAATTGGTATATGGAGCCAGCCTACTGGCCATACTTTTTAATTTTCTTAAATGTCTGGAAGGGTCTGGGATATGGCATGGTCATTTATCTAGCGACGATCACAAGTCTTGACAGCACCTATTATGAAGCAGCTGTTATTGATGGTGCCTCCATCTGGCAACAGACCAGGTTTATTACATTACCAATGCTCAAACTAGTCATTGTCATGATGTTTATCTTATCTGTTGGACGCATCTTCTATACCGATTTCGGATTGTTCTATCAAGTTACGAGAGATTCAAATTCGCTGTTTAATGTAGCTACCACCATCGATGTCATGGTGTATAAACAATTGAAAACCGCTACGGTTGGAATGGCATCTGCTGCTGCATTCGTACAGTCCGTCTTGGGTTGTGCAACAATACTAACGGCTAACTGGATTGTTCGTAAAATCGATCCGGATAGCGCGATGATGTAAGGGGGTGTTGTGATGTCAACGAGTACTACTTATGAAACAGGACTTGAGAAATTTAACCGCACGAATAGATGGGTGAACCTCTTTTTCAACTTGGTATTTATTGTTCTATCGCTCATTTGCGTCATACCTGTCATTGTTGTGCTCTCCATCTCACTTTCAAGTGAGGCATCCATTAGAGAAACAGGATATCATCTGTTCCCAACGGCTCTGTCTGGCGAGGCTTACGGCTATATTATCAAACAAGGCACGATGATTCTTCGAGCACTAGGTGTATCTGTTCTAGTCACATCCGTTGGAACTGTATTAGGTGTGTTGCTTACGACGTCCATGGGCTATGTCATTTCTCGCCCAACCTATAAGCTAAAGAACTTTCTGACTTGGGTCGTATTTATCCCTATGGTCTTCAATGGTGGGTTAGTATCTAGTTATTTCATTAACGCCAATCTGTTAGGTCTTAAGGATAGCATTTGGGCACTTATTCTACCGCTTTGTGTCTCGTCCTTCAACGTCATTATTTGTAAAACATTTTTTAAAAGTACGATTCCCGATGGATTGATTGAATCTGCTGAGATTGATGGTGCAAGTCAGCTGAGGATCTTTTTCTCCATTATCATACCGATCTCCTTGCCTGTAATAGCAACCATTGGATTGTTCCTCTGCTTCGGCTACTGGAATGACTGGTTCCAATCCATGTTATATATCGATAACCAGAACTTGTACTCTCTACAAGCACTCCTTAACAGCTTGATGAGCAATGTAGATGCACTTGCGAAGAACGCTTCCAGCATGGGCGTTAGTTATGCGATGCTCGTCGCAACAATGCCGAAAGAATCTGCTCGTATGGCTGTAGCCATCCTAATTGTACTACCTGTTGCCTTCGCCTACCCTTTCTTCCAAAAGTATTTCATTTCTGGATTAACGATCGGTGCGGTCAAAGGTTAATACGAAATAAACCAAGCTTGCTTGGCTTATGATATATCACTGTATAACGCTTATGGTAATACAACTTCAATAAAGGGGGAAATCAAATGAAGAAATCATTCAAGTTAATCTCTACACTCTGTGTTCTAGCACTCATGGTATCTGTTTTTGCTGCTTGTGGTAATTCGAATACTGCTTCTCCAAAGAATGAGTCTAAGCCAACAACAGAAACACCCAAGGACAACGCAACATCCAATAAGGATATTCCAACGTTAGTATGGTGGACCATTGGTGGCCAAGTACCTAACAACTTCAGCAAAGCTGTGGATGCCATGAACGAATATACAGCTGAGAAGATTGGTGTGAAGATCGATATCAAAGTAGCCAGTTGGGGTGAGTGGGATACCAAGATTAACACCATTGTGAATACGGGTGAGCCGTTCGATATTATGTTCACCAATAGCGGTAAATATAGCAAGCAAGTAGCTATGGGTGCATTTGCCGATATTACGGATCTTGTACAAAGTGAATCACCAGAGTTATATAAGGCTATTCCTGAAAAAGTATGGGAAGGTACCAAGATTGGTGGCAAGTATTATGCCGTTCCAACGTATAAGGACTCAGCATTAACACAATATTGGGTATACGATGATAAATATGTGCAGAAGTATAATATTGATTATAATAATATCAAAACATTACAAGACCTAGATAAGCCATTGCATGATATGAAAGCTGGTGAAGGTAAGAACTTCTACCCATTACCAATGACGCAAGGTGAAGGATTGAACGGATTTTTTGGAGGATATGACGATTTAACCCTAGGCTTCCCTCCTGTCGGTGTAAAAGCGGATGATGCATCGCGCACTGTTGTCTCTGTTCTCGAACAGCCTGACATTATGAACGATCTTAAGATCTTACATGGCTGGTATAAGGATGGCATCATCAACCCAGATGCTCCAACAAAAACAGAGAATGAGAAAGGTAGAGCATTCTTTGCAGCACAAGCATTCCCAGGTGCAGAAGTAGGCTGGCAGATTAATGATGCTGTTGACAAGTATGTGATGGCACAGAACTATGGCCCTATTTATACTACGAGTACGATCCAAGGTTCCCTAAATGCCATTTCTGCGAATTCGAAATATAAGAGTGAAGCACTCAAGTATATTGAATTGGTCAATACAGATTCTAAGCTACGTAACATGTTAGCGTTCGGAGAGCTAGATGTGGATTACAAGAGTGTTGATGGTGAAAAAGTTATTGAGCGCATCTCCGATACTTGGCCGCTAGCTGCCTATTCACAAGCTACATTCTTTAATCTAGCTGTAACCAAAGGGGCTCCTGAAGATCAATGGGATCAAGTTAAAAAGCTGAATGAAGAAGCGACTTCTTCCTCCCTACTTGGATTCGCATTAGATATCAGTAATTATCAGACCGAAGTAGCGAATTGCCAAGCGGTATGGGATAAGTATAGATATGAACTCATTACAGGTGCATCCGATCCTGAGAAAATGATACCGAAGATTACGAGTGAGTTAAAGTCTGCTGGTATGGATACGATTATGAAAGCTGCCCAAGAACAAATTAATGAATATTACAAGTAAGTAATTACTCCGAAGCATCCCTTATGAAGAACCTTTATAAGGGATGCTTCTTCTTGTTATCTATGAAGCATCTACTATTCATGTTAAAATAATATAGTAAGCGCTTACTTGAGATGTACTACTGCAATTGAGGTGTCCTATGAATTCTTTCTTACAAATCAAGATATATCGACAAAAGTTTATTGCCTATGTCATCTTTGTTCTCATGATAGGTCTTACGCTGGGTATTCTAACTTGTGCGATGCTATTGAATCAATGGGTTGGTGATGCGCGCATCGAGGCTGCCAATGCGTTCGCAGGTATAGAGAACGAATTACAGTATGATGATGATCGAATTCAAGCGTACATGCAGCGTATTTATTCTAACCCCAATCTTATGAATGATGTGCGTAGCTTTTTAAGTAGTAGTACGGAAGACTATTTAACAAGCAGGCTGGTTAACAGCCATTACTCACAACCATTGCTATCTTTCCCAGAAGATATTAAGACCTATTTATACAGTTGGGCGCAAGGTGAAATCACACAAATCAGTCTACATACGCAAGAGTACGGTAATATTATTCGTTTCAATGATAACGGAATTTCTAGCTTCAAGTTCGGTCTACCCCATACGGATGAAGCTTTTCAAGATACCATTCTCAATGGATTTGTATATCGCAAGAAATTATCTGATCCGGCACAAGGACCCCAAGAATTAGGAGAGCTTCGTTTCTTGATCAATAGTCAACAAATCTTCAAGTCCATACTTAATAATCGATTTGGAGTTGGAGCTGCCGTAAGTGCGACCGGTGAAGTATTCGTGATCGGTAACGAACAAAACCAAGAAAGAATAAGGGATCTAGCCCTTCTTGCAGCGACGAATGAACGTAGCCATGGATTTATCTCAAAAGGATTCATAAAGAAAGTATATTACGTTACCTTCTCTTCCACCAAGTTCAATTTCAAGTTCGTTAGTCTCATTGATTTATCAATGTTGATACAACAGCATGCCAGGATGCTCTTGACCATCTTTCTAATCGTATTAACGACTATGATTAGTGTACTGTTGCTTATTGTATATAACATGCGAGATGATGCTCGCTTCCTGCACCGCATTATTCAATCCATTGGACGTGTGAAATCAGCTGATTTCACCCCCAACCACCCTGCTCGTTATCGTCGAAATGAATATGGCATGATCGCTAGAGAATTAGACGATATGATTCAGCAATTGGATAAACATATTCGAAACGAATATTTACTTAAGCTAAAACAACAAGAAACGGAGATGAAAGCTCTCCAGAATCAAATCAACCCACATTTTTTATACAATACGTTAGAAGTCATCCGTTCTACTGCACTCGTTAATCAAGACAGAGATACGGCTGATGCGATTGCAACCTTGGGATCGCTCTATCGCGAAATTGTCAAAAAGGATAATATTATCTCCATTGAAAGTGAACTGGAGTTACTTCAAAGATACTTAGAGATTATGGAATTTAAATATCCGCAACGATTCTATTATCAAATCAATGTGGAACCGAAGTTACTCTCGATCCCAACGGTGAAATTCTGGATGCAGCCTTTAGCTGAGAATTTCTTCATACATGGCTTTAGTGCTAGTAAAGAATTCAATCTGTATATCGTGAATGGATGGGAAGGCAAAGATTGCTATGTGTTAGAATTTGTAGATAATGGACTTGGTATTCATGTGGAGAGTTTAAATACCGTTCGAAGCACAATGACTGACATAGATGATACTTCATCGAATAACGTAGGTATAGGAATACGTAATGTTTACACACGGCTTCATTTTTTCTATGGCAATACCTTTACTTTGGAGATTGAGAACAATAAGGAAGCTGGCGTTAAGATCACTATACGGATTCCAAAAGAGGTGATGGAGCATGTACAAACTGTTGATTATGGATGATGAACCTCAGATCTTGGAGGGAATGAAGCGAATCTTGGATTGGAAACAATATGGCTTCACTCGAATCGAGACCTGTGAATCAACGGAGGTGGCCCTATCCAAGGTTATAGAACTACAACCACATGTTGCTATCTTTGATGTGTGCGTTGGCAAGAATCTTGGTTATGAATTGATTCATAGATTTAACGAGCTCCAAATACCAACCAAATATATCATCATGAGCGGTCATAGTGAGTTCAAGTATGCTCAAGAAGCCATTCGCTGTGGTGTCAGAGACTACTTGCTCAAACCGATAGAACGTTTCAAGTTACAAGAAGTGATTGAGAAGATTATTGTAGAGGATCTTCATGGCTGCATAGGTGATGTGAATAGCGATAGTGTGAACAAAGATCCGGTACTCGGTCTACCCTATGATCAATTATCCAAGTTGCTTAACCGTATTCTACTGATGATTAAGACGGAGTATAATCAGAACATTACCTTGAAATTGGTCGCAGATCGCTTCCAAATGAACAGTACGTACCTTGGGCAACTATTTCTTAAAGAATCGAACATAAAGTTTTCAGAATACCTGATGGCTTATCGAATGCTACTCGCACGAGAGCGAATACAATCGTCAGATGATAAAATCTCTTGTGTCGCTCTCTCCGTCGGATATAACAATCTGAATTACTTTTACACACATTTCCAAGGGTTTTTCGGAAAGTCTCCCTCTGATCTGCGTGTTAAAAGATAACAACGAATTCAGTTAGTAAGGAGAATATCTATGCACAAGCGATCAAATCACAAGTACATCTTACTAATGATAAGTCTCGTATTTCTTATCTCAGCATATATGACGGGATGTTCCCTCCAACCTAATATCACTATGACAAGTCCATATGATGGTGATACTGTCAATCTCATCTATTACACGATCGGAGAACCGGATCAAGATCTTCAGATCGTAAATGATAAAATAAATGAAATCATGGCTCGTAAAATTGGTGTGACGATCACTTACATCAAAATAGGCTGGCAAGATTATGAGGATCGGTTAAATACACTTATTTCTGTAGGGGCCCCATTCGATATTGCTTATGCACCTAGTTATGCTACTACGGCTATGAGTGGTTCATGGTTAAGACTTGATCAACATTTAACAGGTCTGGGTAAGGAAATGTACGATACTATAGACCCCATCTTTTGGGAAGGTGTTCGTATGAACGACGGAGGTATTTATGGTGTGCCAACCAATAAGGAATTAGCTGTGCGTGATCATTGGATGTACCCTGCTTCATTAGTAAATAAGTACAATATCGATATTACCAAGTACAATACGCTAGAATCACTAGAACCTGTACTTCAGATGATTCATCAGCAAGAACCTGATTACGTCCCTATGGAATTGGATCTGGATTCACATAATTTCTTCGCCATCGATGGGTATGAATATATTCTGAACAATAAAGTTCCTTTGATGGTTAAATCATTAGATCAGAGCCCCAAAGTCGTAAATATCTTCGAAACCATGGAAGCTCGCAAAGTATTAGACACGTTACGGCATTATTACCAAAAGGGTTATATTAATAAAGATGCAGCATTATGGGAGTCTGGTGGACTTAAGCGTGGCGCTAAAGTGTTCTGGAAGTCTTCTGGTGGTGGTCCACTCCCTGAGACGACTTGGAGTAAGGATCGTGGCTACACAGTAGTATCTAACCCTATCACACCTATTATCGTCACTACGGAATCAGTTCGCGCTGGAATCATGGCTGTGAATGCCAATACTAAGTATCCTGAAGAATGTATTCGATTCTTGAATCTACTGAATACCGATCCTGAAATACGCAACTTATTTAATTATGGTATCGAAGGATTACATTATACGCTGAATGAATACGGCCAGGCGGTCCCGATTCCAAGCAAAGATAGCCAAGGGAATCCAATCCTAGATGCATCAGCAAGCTATTCAGGTGTGCAGTACACACAGGGGAACTGGTTTATTCTGAACACTATGGGCGGTGACAACCCAGATCCACTTGATAAATGGGAACAATTCCGTAAATACAATGATGACGTGGTTAAATCTACCTTGCTTGGATTCACACCTGATCTATCGAAGATGACTGTCCAAACCGAACATATCAAGATGGTATGGAAAAAATATTACTCGAGCCTAATGACGGGTAGCGTTGATGTTGACACCATTCTTAATAAGTTCAATGGAGAATTAGAGCAATCTGGTATCCACGAGGTCCAGAAAGAAGTACAGAAACAATTAGATACCTGGTTGGCTGAAATGAAGTGAAAATATATTGTATATAGCTGTTGATGAACAAGATAAGAGGATGATATCAGCTTCGCTGGTACCACCCTCTTATTTTGTTCTTTATTATTCTGTAATTAATGATGATGCAGTATACAAGACAGATTCTTCTTTAAGGGAACCCTTCCAAATCCAGTGGTTCGATTTGCCTCGATAATAGTAACCTTTCGTGACTATCCAACTGGCCGATCCTGTATACATATCGCTGGATGTCGTCGATAGAACCGTCGTTTGTACAGACACCCAATCACTCCCTGTCCATCTCTGAATCGTAACATCAGCACCTATCGAATTCACTACTTCATAAGCTGTTGTGTTCACGGTAAGTTTTACTTTCAAATTACCAATGGCATTCAGAGACAGTTGACCATCATACAGATATTTGAAACTTGGATTGAATGTTAATGGACTAACCATTTCTTGCGGAGGAGGTGTTGTAAGTGCGCCTGGCACTTTAGCTTCACTGGCGCTTGCCTCCATAACAAATAACATACTCATGAATGCGACTAACATGGTAACCATGAAGCTTCTCTTGTAACATTGACTAATCATCATACATCTTCCTCTCTGAATTATCCTGGGATATAGTATAAACGCAGGCAACCAGAGAGTAGTTACGCAATTTAATAGATTTTATCAAAAAAATATTTAAGCACCTTCATATTTTGTTTGGAACGCCATTCTATGCAACAATATTCTGGATATACGCTTATTATCTGTTTCTTCTACTATATATATATGATCGTCAAATTCTACGGATTGACCCTTCTGAGGCGGAATCGTGTCTAAGCGTGAATATAACCAACCACCAATTGTATCATAATCAGCTGTGTCCATATCCAGTTCGAAACGCTCGTTGATCTCATCAATTAACATTAATCCATCGATAGAGAATTCATCATCATTTATTTTCTCAATTACGGGTCTTTCTTCATCAAATTCATCTTGAATTTCGCCTACAATCTCCTCCATGATATCTTCCATTGTTACCAATCCAGAAGTACCACCATATTCATCAATCAATATAGCAATCTGAGATTTCCCACGTTGCATCAGCTTCAATAAGGTACTGATGTGGATGGATTCAGGTACGGTTATTATTGGGCGAATTATGGATGGATATTCAATATCATTGGCTCTAATTAAGTCTTTGATATGAATAAATCCGATGATATTATCTTTATCCCCATCACAATAAGGGTAGCGGGTTCTCATGGCATCATATGCAATTTCTAAGTTCTCTTCCCGTGGGACATGATTATACAAGCAAATCATTTCAGTTCGCGGAATCATGATCTCACGTGCAGTTGTTTCAGCAAAACCAAATATATTATCAACTAGTGCTAGTTCTGTGTTGTTAATTAATCCACTTTTACTGCTCTCTTGCATTAATATACGTATTTCTTCTTCTGTGTGAGCTGTTCCTAACTCTGTCTCAGATGTAATGTGTAGGACTCTTAAGATAAGGTTGGCTAGACTATGAAGTACCCATATAAATGGGGACATGATCTTATAAAAGAGCGTGATTGGTCCAGCAGATATTAATGTGACTACATCGGCTTTTCTTAAAGCGAAAGTCTTCGGTGCAATCTCCCCTAAGACAGAGTGAAGAATCGTAATGATAACAAATGATAACGTAAATGAGATACCATATACTAGCGTCTCACCAAATCCGAAAACACTAAAAAGAGGATGTAACCATCGTGCGATTGCGGGTGCACCAATCCATCCAAGACCTAAAGAGGATATTGTGATTCCTAGTTGACAAGCTAATAAGTATGAGTCAAGATTATTTGTAATATTTCTAGCTAAAATTGCTCCTTTACGTCCGTCCGCAACAAGTCCATCCATGCGGCTACTCCTTGCTTTGACCATGGCATACTCAGCAGATACAAAAAAACCATTTAACATGATTAAAACAAAAATGATTAAAATATTCAGTTCACTCGGTAATGGGTCCAATCTCATTCCTATTCGTCGTAATCCTTCACTGACGAATAGGTACACCTCCTTCGTTTTTTAAGAATAATATGACTTTGCATAATCGGTTCTATTCTAAGCAGCATCAATGCCCCAAGTTCCTCATCTCCATTCCACCTAATATGGTACGTTATATTTAATTATATAGTTATACATTACACAGTCAAACACTAAGGTATGACTGTATTATACAGAAACATTGAGTTTTCATGTGAAAACAGTCATTTAACCGTCTAAAAGGGGTGCCTTCGTCAATTCAGACGAAATGGCACCCCTTTTATGTGAATTACATGATATTTAACCTCTAGCTTGTGGCGGATTTCCAATTACACCAGGATATTGATAAATAATTGGCTCATCAAAGGTAATATAATCTAAGTAGATGGTTAACAGAATAACTCTACGTCCCGTTGCCTTTTCGCTAATTATGATATGATCACGTCCAGCTGCTTCCACAACCCCTTGAAACTTTTTGGCATTCCATTCCTTGTTATTCTCATAGGTCATATAAAATGTACCAATCTTCCCTAAGTTTAAGCGTAAAATATTCTCAATATAAGATTGCTCGAACATCGGTGGATTCGTCGGTATCACGTTGCCTGACGGGGTCATAGGATTACCGCTAGATACTTGAGGAGGTTGCATATAAGTTCCACCTACACCCATTGGGGGCATCATGTTATTCCCTTGTGGGCTTCTGTCGTTCCCGAAATTATAAGTTACCGGTTGAAAAGGTTGCATGATCATTTGAATTCCTCCTAGTCATTAAAAACAGTATATCTAATGTCTTCCTACATGGTCTTTCATACATATGCTCTAACAACGTTAATATACGGTAGGACAATCTCCTGGCGTAGGTGTAAAGAAACAATGTGCTTTATACCTGCCAGTATTTTGCTGGTTATACCAAGTAGCAGGACAGTCTCCCGTGGGACGGAAGAACCAAAGTGCATTACTAGCGGGCCATCTACGTTCCCCATTGATAGCTCTCTTAGCTAGGCGTATGTCTTTATCTCTTGCATTCTGATAAAAATAACCCTTTTGTGTAGCTTCAAAGCCGCCGGGGCTCTGGAAGACCATATCCTGTAAGTTCCGGATATCACCGAAATCCAAGCAATCACCTAGTACGCGATTAACCCCCACATTACCGACCATGAGCATGCCTGCTTCCCCATCCTCTTCGGCTTCAGCTCTCATCAGTCGTGCTAATAACTTGGTATGTGCAGTTGTTGCTTTAACAGCGGGCATATTTCATACCTCCTTTGGTTAGGGACTTATTTACTTCACATTATCTTATGTACAGATGCCTAGATGGTGCTTAATTTATAGATATATAATATTTCAAATTCGTAATATGACGACAAAAGAGCTTACTCGAGATGTTTCACATCTAAAGTAAGCTCATCTATTCATATCCATTGGTCCATACTATTCATAACTCCGTCGGTTCCCATTGATCTCTTCTTGTGTTGTATAACGTGGATTGCGATGAAAACCCATATATCGTGTGCCCTGGAATGTTAACCGTCCAGTATCGCCTTCCGCACAGAGACCATATTCTTCGCCATTGACGACGAACTCAATCCGATCTCCACTGTCCACTTCAAAAGTAATGTAATAATTAGTACGAGTATAACTTGATATATGGTCATTCTGATGATTATGATGGTGATTCACTTCATTTCGTTTGCTAACAATTCGAGATCCCACAGTAAGCAACGGTTGTTTATTGTTATTATTCCAACGTAGAATACCCTTTCCTACAGTTAATAACAGAATACTCAAGAACACAATGATGAAGATTGGCATGACCGTCCCAACAAAGTCAAACATCCAGAATGAGTTCACCCCTATTCATCTCCCTCCTATGTATTGCATCCATACTTTCAATGCTAACAAGCTCTTCTTTACCAAGTATATGCTATACCCGCTAGAAATTGATCATTTCTTTGAAATGAAATAAAGAGATACGGAATAGAATCCCGATCTCTTCGTATAATCACTTATGAAAGTTAGGCGTGCATCATTTGTAAATAGTTCTGAGTTTCGTTCAATTCGGTTGTTTCCGTCATAGCTTGTTCAGCCCAACATGATTTACACTTTTCTTCTGTAGTACATAAGTGAGCATCTTCGCATGTATAGCAGAATTGGAGATAGTTCTTTGTTGTCTCATCCATATTATTATTGATAGTTGTCATTTATCCCACTCCCATCTAGTTATCTTTCTTGTTTATATTTATAATATAACATATGTCTCATTTTTATATTGTGATTTATTTCACATAAACTTAAAACTTAATTTAAATTTTTTTTATTTAAAATTAGTTGTTAATGAAATTTTGGATGACCATAATCAATAAACATGATCATCCTAGCCATTATTATAATACTTTCCAACTGATTCCACCATTATTCGTCTGTAACAATAAAGAACGTTCCTCATCTTTATTCTCCAATAAAATCCAACCTATTTCGGAAGAAATGAAATCCCACTTAATAACACTAGGATACTTCTTCATCTTGTTCTGGAGAACTTCACTAAAAGGTAGTGCCCTCCAGGTATTACCTTGATCCATTGTGTGGTATACACTCGATTCCTTCAAATACCACCCTTCTACCCCATTAATAAATATAGGTGCAAGGTCGTGGTTCAACCCTTGTACCCAATTCAAATGGAGTGGAGTGAATCTCCAATTCCGTCCATTGTCCGTTGTGAACAATGCATTGAATTTCGTGCCAGAGTCATTTGTACATTGTACAGGAACAAAGCCATTCTTCTGTGTTCGATCGAAAAAACGAATTGTATTAAGAGCCACGTTATTACACGATCCCATCTTGTTCATATCTAGCAGATCAGATTTAGGATTCCATGTGTTGCCACCATCTTTAGTTATATAAAGTACAGGAAGTTGCATATCTTGTAAGATAACCAAACCATGTAAAGCATCCACAAAGGTAATATCTTGTATATACCCTTTATTAGAGATGGACCCCATTGTGTCATTTGTGGAAGTTGAAGATCCTGTATTCTGCATGATCTTTGTCCAATTCGCACCACCATCGTCTGTTCTGTATAAATATTTCTCTTCTTGTCCTTTTAAGGTCTCGGAAGATGTAATGATCCAACCACGACTGAGAGATGAGAAAGAGACCCCTTTAATCAAATCTGTTCTAGGTAAGGAAGATATCTTCCATTGCTTCCCACCATCTGTTGTACGAAGAACAAGGGTTTCTTTGTTGTCTTGTCCACTACGAATAATCCAACCATTATTCTGATCTAAGAAGTATATATCTACACCATATTTAGGAATATCCGTGAATCTAACATTCTCTGCTGGAGAAATATTAATCCAGCTCAGGCCGTTATCCTCCGTCAAATATAGCCGGAGTGACTTTCTTGTAACACCCCATGCCAAGCCAGTATTTTGATCCAATAATTGAAATCCCATCAATCGTGTCTGTATCTGATATTCACTTTTCTCGTCAGGGGTGACGTCCACTGTATCTGGTTCAACGATGTTGAGCGTCTGCCCTTGTTCGATTTCAATGTTATCCTCTTGAGTTGGTTGTGGTGTTGGTAAAGTAACATTGTCATTAGAACATCCTGTAAGCCATATACCGAATAGAAGAAATAGTGTTAGAACGATATGTCTTGGTGACTTCATCATTTCTACCTCCAAAAAAAAGTAGTTCGATCATACAATTCAACATTATAACATAACATTTTTACGTATACGTCATAACCAGTGTTTTTACGTATATAAATGAACAATGTCATAATAGATAGTTGGTTAATGACATTAATAACTCATGTGGCTAAGTACTTAATTACTTCTGTTTATTTAATTTACTATGTTTATATCCGTAACTGAAATATATAACAACGCCTATTACCAGCCAGATCATAAATCCTTGCCATGTTTCTTTACTTAGACCGAACATTAAATAGATACAAGCACCAGCGCTTAACAATGGAATAAATGGCACCCATGGAACACGGAATCCCCTTGGTAGATCTGGGCTTGTTACTCTTAATACGATTATGCCTAATGAAACAACTGCAAATGCAAATAGTGTTCCTATACTCGTTAGACTTGCTAATTTATCAAGAGGAACTAATCCTGCTAATAAGGCGATAATAATGGCTGTTATCCATGTACTAATGATAGGTACCTGAGTTTTGGGATTAATGGAAGATAACAATTTGGGTAACATGCCATCACGCGAAATAGCAAATAATAATCTGGATTGACCATATATCAATACTAATAGAACAGTAGTCATACCCGCAATTGCACCTAATGATATTAACCCTGCTATGAAATCTTGATTAATATACCTTAGTGCGAAAGCAACAGGATCTGTTACATTTAACATTTCGAATGGGACTATACCTGTGATCACTAATGATACGATGATATACAGAACCGTACAAATGGCAAGCGATGAAATGATACCGATGGGTAAATCTCGTTGTGGATTTTTCACTTCTTCTGCAGCTGTAGATAATGCATCAAAACCAATATAAGCAAAGAATACAGCGGCTGCCCCATTAAATACACCTGTCATTCCAAAGGGCAAGAAAGGTGTCCAATTCGCTGGTTTGACATAGAAAATACCTACACCAATAAATAACAAAATTACCGCTATTTTTAGAATAACCATGATCGTGTTAAAGCGTGCCGTTTCTTTAATTCCACGGCTCAACATAAAGGATATGAGGAGTATAATTAGAACGGCTGGTAGATCAATATATGTACCCTTAGCCATATCGAATGATCCAGATACGGCAGTTGGAAGATGAATGCCGAAGCCATCCAATAGACCTTTTAGATATCCTGACCATCCACTGGCTACAGCTGCCCCTGCAACACCATACTCAAGTGCTAGATCCCATCCAAGAATCCAGGCAAACATCTCACCAAACGTTGTGTAGCTGTAGGCATATGCACTGCCCGAGACTGGGACAGATGATGCGAATTCCGAATAACACAGTGCTGCTAATACACATGCGATTGCAGCGATAACAAATGATAGGATAAGCGCTGGACCCGCATGAACCGCAGCAACAACTCCTGTAAGAACAAATATGCCTGTTCCCACGATTGCTCCCACACCCAATATGGTCAAATCCATAGCTCCAAGCGATTTACTTAACTTATTTGATTGATCCGTTGCTTCCCCTTCTTCTATGTAACTTAATGCCGATTTTTTGCGAAATAAATCCATAATCTCTCTCCTTCTATGTTCTTATGCCGATTTTTATTATTAACTTTTATAATACACATTGTCAATTACTTTAGTCATTTCATTAGTCTAATCATATGTGCAAACAAAAAGACAACCATGTTGGTTGTCTTTTTGTTCAAGTCCATTAAGATTGAACGAATAATTCAACTTTACAGTAACGATGTTTATCTTTTTCTAGCAAGGTAAATGTAACATTCTCGTGTTGCCATTGGTCGCCTTCCTCTAGTTCAGAGCGATGACCATACAACCAACCACCAATTGAATCCCATTCTTCGGTGTCAAAGCTTGTGAGTAGCAGACTATTAATGAGAACTAAAGATACTTTACCATCTGCTATAATATGATTGTCTTCAATTCTGTTGATTTCTTGTTCTTCATCGGAATCAAATTCATCCCGAATTTCACCAACAATTTGTTCTAATATATCCTCAATGGTCACCATACCTGATGTGCCACCATACTCATCGACTAGGATAGCGATATGAGTGCTCTCTCGTTGCATCCTTTTTAACAAGGCGTCTATAGAAGTTGATTCAGGTACTGACATGACAGGTTGCATTAACGTAGATATTTCAATATCAGGATTGCTATTATACGCCAAAAAGAATTGTTTGGTATTAATAATACCGATGATATTATCTTTATGTTCTTGTGCGACAGGAAAACGCGTATATTGTTCGGTTATGATCGTTGCCATGTTCTCTTGTTGTGTTTTATCCGTGAATAGACACACCATATCCGTACGAGGTACAAGAATGTCCTTAGCTAACATATTATCAAAAGCAAAAATGCGATTCACATAACCATATTCATTCTTATTAATCTTACCATTCTCGTAACTTTCATTTATAATGATCTGAAGTTCTTCTTCAGAGTGAGCTTCTTCATGTTCCGTTGCAGGCTTGACACCTAACAGTTTAACCAATTGATTAGCAGATCCATTTAATGACCAAATGAATGGGCTCATAATTTTATCGAACCAAATGATCGGATGTGCAGTTAACAATGCAATCGTCTCGGTCTTGCGTATTGCGATCGTCTTTGGAGCTAATTCACCAACCACGACATGCAAGTACGTAATTAATACGAATGCAATGATGAAGGAAAGTATATCCGTAAAACCTTGAGATAAGCTTAACTTCTGGAATAAAGGATGTAGAATACTTTCAACCGTAGGCTCTCCTAACCAACCGAGACCAAGTGACGTAATGGTAATACCCAATTGACATGCAGATAAATACCCATCTAAATTGTCGACGACCTTTTTGACAGCAAGAGAATTCTTCCTACCTTCACTTACCATCTGATCCACTCGACTTGGTCGAAGCCGTACCATTGCAAATTCTACAGCTACGAAGAAAGCAGTTAACGCAATTAATAATGCAATCAATAATAAATTTAACCCAGGCCTATCACTTTCCACTACAACATCTTCTCCTTATAAATATATGATTTCAACAGTATCAGTATATAATTATACATGATTTAAATGGAGATAACAAAATTTCATTGCACAATAGTTAACAGCTTCATTCCTAATCCTAAATAGATGAAACCAGCGATGATATTCGCGATCTCACTATACCGTGGCTTGGTAATTAATCGCTGACTAAAGGACCCCGCGAAATAAGCTATAAAAGTAAACATAATCACGGAAAGAATAATAAAGATCACACCAAGGATAATCATTTGGATAGGTACCTGCCCTGCTGCATAATTAACAAATTGCGGTAGGAAAGTTAAGAAAAATATGGCTACCTTCGGATTTAATATATTCATCGTAAATCCTTTGATTAATAGATTGCGTTTGTTTTTGTTACCATCCATGTTGATCTGAATATGTATCTTCCTGTGTTTAATAGATTTATATGTTTGATAGAATAAGTAGATGGCACCTAGCCATTTCAATAAGAGAAAAGCCGTTGCAGATGTCATAATAACAACAGAAAGCCCAAGCGCTGCCGCTAATGTATGTACGATATTGCCAAGACTGAGCCCAATAGCCGTATACACACCAGCTTTTCTTCCATTCGATATAGCTTGAGTTATGGCAAAGATAAGATCTGGACCTGGGATGAGGATTAATATAATAGATGTACTCATAAAGAGAATGATAGATGATATGGTGAACATATTTTTCCTTTCAGTGAACAATTAATTAGTATGATTAATTATATTCGAGATCCTACCTATTACCCTCATTATCCAATCCATCGGGGTCTAATTCCTTACGTGGTTGTAATAGTCTTTCGGATACGACACGAAAACTTTCAGGCTGCAACAACTCAACGGGGGAGTAGCTTTTATCAAAAGTAAAGGCATCTCCTTCAATGATAACAGCATAGCCATCATTTAACTTTGTAAGATGAATCTTATAGCCATAATCCGACAGTAATCCTTTGATTAACGTTTCATCTAATTTGAATTTGATTTCTATTTCCGGCTTAATCTCAACAATTCGGGATGCTGCTTCAATCACTTGTTCTGGTTCTAACTTTTCATGTAAACTCCGCTTATCACTTGCTGCCCACAGTTCTAATTCACGTTCTTCTTGATGCCGTTCTTCTTGACTTGCGTCAGGCCATTTCGTCTCAACATAATACGTCTGAACGAAATCCATAACATGTTCATTTACGATCTCTGGAATGGATTGCTCATAAGTTACAAATTTCAGAAAGTCTTCGAAATATCTAGCATGTGAGGATTGATGGATTTTGAGTTCCCAATCTTCTATAATCCCTTCTTCTGGCATGTACGGATATTGAATTGATTTCATATTGCGCGCATTAATGGCCATTTCAACTTGACTGACAAGACTCTTCTCGTCTGATATCCGTGCAATCTTTTGTTCAAAGTCACATTTAAATACAAATATAAAGGGATCATCCAAATGTGTTGGCAGTACTGCTTGTACGATAATAAGAGCACCACCTCGAACAGCACTTGTATCCAAATAACTGCGGATTAGATCATCGCAAGCATTTTTGAAATCTTCTGAATTATCTGTGGTACGAAGACGTAGAAATAGATTGAAGTTGGGATTGCTATCTAGATCATGACCTGGCTCAACAATAAAACGTCCAATTTTTGTAGGGGGCTGCTCACTACTAGGGTTCTTCTCTACCTTACGTTTCGCTGTCCGGGCAAATTCTCCATCAAGAAATTTGCTAATTTCGCTATCTAAGTATTGTTGGTCATCTAGTGTTTGATAGTGTTTATAATTCTTAACCGTCTGACCATCACGGCCCTCCACCTGTATAACAAAAAATGATAGGTATTGTACATTAAATCGCATGTTGGACTCCTTTAATGAAATATTGGGATATATTCTTAATAACTACATTATATAAAATTTTTAAAGTTCCTAATCTTATATAGTTTACATAATAAACATTATGTAAACTAAAAAATAGCGTAAATATATTTTGAGTACCGTGATAGCTATATTATCCAATTTTAGTTCTATCTGCTATAGGATCCGGTAAATCTAACTTCAATTTCGACATGGCTTCTTCTTTCTCTCTACTTGTAATATGAGTATACACTGTAGTTGTCTGAATAGAGGAATGACCAAGTAACTCCTGTACTGTTCTCAGATCTGCACCTTTCCTTAGGAGCATCGTTGCAAAGGAATGACGAAGCTTGTGACTTGAATACGGCATGCGATGCATAGGTAAGACATCACACTGAAACCGATCGAATGTGTCCGTTGCGGCTTGTTGAATAGCACGGATAGACAACCTTCTGCCTTTTTGTGAGATGAACATCGCTGTTTCTTTGTTTCTTTTAGGCTGAATCCGTTCTTCAATAGCCTCTTCTATCATGGGACAGATGGTTTCCGGCACAGGAATAGTCCGCCATTTACGCCCTTTACCGTATACGTTAAGCAACCGACGTTCAACATTGAAATTGGCGATGTCTAACGCATGTACCTCTCCTACGCGCAATCCCATGTATGCCATCAATAAAAATATAGCCAAATTACGTTTACGGTATTTCCCTTCCACCACATTGAAGAATTTCAACATTTCGGATTCTTCCAAGTAGACTGGTGTTTGATTCTTGTCTGTCTTTGATTTCTTAACATCCACAGCTGGATTGATATGATGTAATTCCAAATCAATTAAAGCTTTGAAGAAACAAGATATTGACGCATGTTTACGATTACGTGTCGCATCACTCACACCACGTTCACGAACAGAGGATAAATATGAGATAACATGAAACTTCTTCACGTTCTCTAAAGATTTATGTTGTAATGAATTTAAAAATTCGATTACATCACTAAGATATGACTTCTGTGTGTGAGCTGTGTACCCGGCATCTTTCATCCAGATGCCGAAGGCATCCAGCGCTTCTTCATATTCTTCGTTGTCTACATTCATGCTTCACCACCTCCGATTCACTACGATAATCCATTCTACCATAGAATACTTTCGATTCGTGCATCAATTATATGGTTAAGTATTAATGAACATGAACATGACTATGATATAACAAAGGAGTCGATTGATCATGAACAACAATAAAAATGTAATCCTAGAACCCCAAGCTCAGAAATTTGCAGATGATAATTCGAAACCCCCATTCCTTTCGGATCTTGGTCCTAAAAAGGGACGTGAAACTGTAGATGAGGTACAATCTGGTGACATTGCTAAGCCTGAAGCAGATGTACAAGATATCACCATCTCAGATGGCCCAAATGGTGATATAGCTGTTCGAATTGTACGTCCACTACATTCGTCTTCTAAGACATTACCTGTCGTCCTCTACATTCATGGGGCAGGATGGGTATTTGGTAATGATCATACACATGATCGATTAATACGAGAATTAGCAGTTGGTGCCGATGCTGCCATTGTATTTCCTAACTATAGCTTATCACCCGAATCTAAATATCCAACAGCTATTGAAGAAATATATCTAGTTCTGACATGGATAGCAGAGAATGGAACAGAACACAGTCTTGACTCAAATCAACTAACTGTCGCTGGAGATAGCGTTGGTGGCAACATGACTGCGGCAATCACATTAATGGCCAAAGAGCGTAAAGGTCCAAAGATACAGAAACAATTACTATTCTATCCAGTGACCGATGCTTCGTTCGACACAGATTCATATCATGAATTCGCTGAAGGTTATTTCCTACAACGTGATGGCATGAAATGGTTTTGGGATCAGTATACGGAATCTGCTTCAGATCGTGATGAAATAACAGCATCTCCACTACGAGCGTCGATCGAGCAACTTCGAGATCTTCCCGATGCTCTTATTATGACAGGTGAAGCAGATGTACTACGTGATGAAGGTGAAGCCTATGCCAACAAGTTACGTGAAGCAGGTGTCAATGTTACAGCTATTCGTTTCCAAGGGATCATTCACGATTTCGTCATGCTAAATGCATTAGCGGATACCCATGCGAAAAAAGCTGCGATAAAAATTGCAACAACATGGTTAAAAGAAGGATTCTAGTCTTTTGATTCTACTTATTACTTGTACAATATATCTTGAACTTAACAGACGGACATCTATGTCAAATAGGTGTCCGTTTTCCTATTTAAGGAGTCAATTTTGTTGCATTGGTGGTCGCCCAACCTTATTATAATGGTTTTAAAATGAAACAGCGTATAATTTATGTTATACGCTGTTTATTTTAGCATAATTACTGATTCATTTCATCTAATCAGTGACAAACTAAACAATATCATTGATAATGGTATAGGTGCTTTTCATTGCACATCTTTTCATAAATATGCATGATGCTCAGGAGGTTTACATTTTGACAGGATCTAAGACACAATCATCAGCTGGGTCATCTAGTGCAACAACGGTATACCCTATTCTATTCGCCATCAGTATTGTTCATTTATTAAATGATACGATGCAATCTACGGTATCTGCCCTATTCCCCATTCTGAAAGATTCCATGAATCTAAGCTTCAGTCAGATTGGACTTATCGCATTCGCCATGAATATTACGGCATCTTTACTCCAACCTTTGGTTGGATTGTATGCTGATATTCGACCACGACCATACATACTACCATTGGGTGTGTGTTTTACGTTGATTGGAATCATTACACTCTCGGTCGCACCTAACTTTGCTATCGTCATGTTCGCGGTCATTTCCATCGGTATTGGTTCAGCTGTATTCCATCCGGAATCTTCACGTGTAGCTTACTTAGCAAGTGGTGGTAAACGTGGACTATCACAATCGATATTCCAGGTTGGGGGTAACATCGGAAGTTCCCTAGGACCCATCATGACCGCACTCGTATTTGTGAAAATAGGACAATTCGGCGTAATCTGGTTCTCGTTAGCAGCACTAACGGCTATTATAATCCAGTTCAAAGTAGCACAGTGGTATGGCCAACAATCATTGCATGTTGCATCAACTAAGAAGAATAAAGGGTTAAGTACCCAGCGTAACCATAGTCTAACTCGATTACAGGTTATCGGTACAATAGCTGTATTAGTATTCCTAGTGTTCTCCAAACATGTGTATATGTCTAGTATCACATCGTATTACACCTTCTTCTTAATTGAAAATCACGGTGTCACCGTACAGCAAGCGCAATATTATTTGTTCGCATTTCTTGCGGCGGCAGCGGTGGGTACATTCTTTGGCGGTCCGTTGTCTGATCGATTCGGACGTAAGAATATTATCTGGTTATCCATTCTTGGCACGGCACCCTTCTCGTTGCTTATGCCACATGTATCATTATTTTGGGTTCCAATCGTAAGTATTCTCGCGGGCTTCATCCTATCGTCAGCATTCTCTATTATCGTTGTGTACGCACAAGAATTAGTCCCTGGTAAGATTGGGTTAGTATCGGGCTTGTTCTTTGGAGTGGCTTTCGGTTTAGGTGGGTTAGGTTCTGCCGTGATGGGTAACATTGCGGATCACACAAGCATCGAATTCGTCATGAATCTCTCTTCTTATTTACCTTTACTAGGGATTCTTGCGATTTTACTACCTAAAGACAAAAAACTGATTGCTTCTTAAATTTTTTAAAAAATAACAGCATCAAAAAAAAGAGTGGTTTACATAATTAATATTATGTAAACCACTCTTTTTATTTTTTCTATTGAAAACTTTCAAGAGGAATAGCAAGCAGATGTATGACACTGCCATCTTTGGCACTAAGTTCGAATAATTCCAACATCAGAGTACCATTGGTAGGTAGCATATGCTCAGAAATTTGAATTTCCAGTGTAAAAGCCGACCATTCTGGAGCACCCATATCCAACGTCATGAAATTCTCCAGTAGATAATTATGACCGTCTGACACGGCATAATTCATTGTTGCTTCAAACACACGACCCTCACCTGTTATGGTATATTTACCTTTGGAACCTGTAGCCTTAACGTTCCTAAAAGCATTGTTATCGTAGGATCTTTCCGCAATCACTTCAATCTTCTCGGCTAACGCTTGTGAAGGAAATGACTCCTCAACGCCCCCATCGATCCAATATTGCACTTTCTGTCCTACTTTTAAGTTTGCCGCTTGAGGTGATTTAAGCCATATTGCGTTACCTTGGTAACCCTCAAATATGTCCGTCCAAGATTTGTCGAAATCTTCTGATTGCACGTTGTCTAATACCAGTACACTGCCCTCTTTTATTTCGAAAATAAATCCTTCCTGCATTTCTGATACCGTGTTCTCATCTGGTGGAACTGGTTCTTCTGTTGGGTTGGATTTACCCGTTGAAGTACATCCGGTCAATACCAAGATGACCATGAACACCATCATGATTGATGTTAATTTCTTCATAGATGAACCCCGCCTTTCATTATATATTTCTTACATCATAGACGTGACTGAATGTGGTTATGTTTCATTATAGGTTTTCTCTTTTAAATCTTCATTGATCTCCATTGCATCTCCTAATGTATCTGCAGGTGAACTAATAATCAATGTACCATCCTCGAGGACATTACCTGTTAATTCACGCAGGAGTTCTTTGTCGCTCAACTCCATAGAGTAAGCGTGTGTTTGCTCATCATAATATATTTGACCCGAGAATGTCCGTTCCTTCCCATCGTATGAGATTAAGCCTGTACCTGAAGAAAACAATACCTTTGAAAAGTAAATATCTTCTATTGTCAATGTACCTTCAAAGAAGTCCTCTTCCTCGTTAAAAAATCCACTCATCATCACTTTGACTTCCTTATTGATGTTCAACTCCTGATTGTACATATAAGCGGGTGAAGTTATCTCTACATTCTTTCCTATAATCAACTTAGAAGAACAAGAAGAAATAAGTGTTACCATTATAATGCAAGCTATGATAGTTACCAACTTCTTCATTACGCCCCTCCGTCCATCTCTGCACTGATATCCTGATCAGAGCAATCAAAGCATAATAAAGATTTGTCTTCCAATACGATGCCATTTAGAAATCCATCCAAACAGAAGCTTGAGTTACCACATTCATTACAATAGCCGACGAACTCTTGCATGCTCTTCTTCCTCATTTCTGAACGGTAATTAGATTGATTTCATACAATCCCTCTTGTATCACATCGAGTGGGATGTGTTCAGCTAGAGCAGTTGCAATAGCGGCAAGAGCGTTATAGACATGGTATCTATCAACCATTCTGATGGTGATCATGGTCGTCCCCGCAAAAGAAATGAGCCGGAACGTTATTCCATCTGTCGTTATTCGAATGTCTTCTGCCATCACATCTGCAGGATGATGAATACCGTATGTTATGACTTGTGCTGTTGTTAAGCTATGAAATACTTCGGATGCGGGTTCATCCACATTGAGAATAGCAAACTTCTGCTTCGAAGACTCCACTCCAAATGAATTACCCATTCGAGAGAATAGAGACCCTTTAGCCTGAAGATAGTTGTCCATCGTTCCATGGTAATCCAGATGATCACCCATTAAATTCGTAAAAACAGCTGTTCGAAAATCACAACCCAAGACGCGCCCCATATGAAGTCCTTGTGAAGTGACCTCCATAACGCAGTAATCCGTATTACAATCATTCATCTTAGATAAATTGGCCTGCAATTGATGTGGGTCTTGCGTATTGATGTTACTCTTATGTATCGTATTTCCAATTTTGGTTCCAAAGTTACCCATGAGCCCCGTCCGATAGCCAGAATAGGTCAGAATCGATTCAATCATTTGACTTGTCGTTGTTTTACCATTCGTTCCGGTTACGCCGATTAACTTGAGATGTTGACTTGGATAACCATAGAAATGTGAAGCTAGCACGGCCAGCGCAAATCGTGCATCCGGTACTCGTATCGTAGGGACATTAGCGATGATGTCCTTTTCAACGATGATAGCGACTGCTCCTGCTTCGATGGCATGATTTATATAGGGATGACGATCTTCTTGTATGCCTGGAATGCCTGATATGCATACGAATACATCACCATGCTGCACTTCCCGTGAATTCATACTAATGCCCGTTATGTCAACTTCTAATTCTCCATGAACGGTGACTATTGTTAATTGTTCCACTAGACTTTTAAGTTTCAAGACATAGACCTCCAATCATACATGCTTTTAATCATTCCCAAATGTATTATATTCTCTGAAGGTTTTCAGTTTCCTTCCAAAAACACTACATTATATAAATAAAGAGCCTTTGAAGGTTAGATTCAAGGCTCTTTATTCTCTACATTTATTCAATAGCTTGTATATTACGCAATTCTATTTTCTTTATTGGCTCCATACTGTCGGATGCTTCACCATCCGACACAACTTGCCCCTTGTATACAACATCTCCATTGGATGTATTTACAATAGCAGTCATAGGAATCTGATCTTTAGAGTATAAGATATACAGTTGATCCCCTTGAATGAATCTTGATTCTATTATCGCATCCGCACCAAGTTGCGGGGGTGTCAATGTGAAATTACTTGGTTCTAACTTTTCTGTATCTATGTTGTAACGTGACCATGTTATAAGATTCGAATCTAGTATAAGTGTAGTTAGAACATTATCCTGTAAATATTCTAATTGATATGCACCTTGCTCATAGTTTTTATCTGCATGTTGTAGCGCTGGTATTTCTTTTAATTTACCTGTTCTATAGTTAAAAGAGTACATATGCTTATCAACTAATTTCTCTTGATAATTTTCATCTCTTTCAATTTGTTTCTTTTCTTGTACAGTAAATAGGGCGTAATCACTAGGGGCTGAAAGTACAGCATGCGTGATGCTGTTATAATACAATTCCATATCATCCGCAGTAGGAATTCCAAAGTCTAATATCTCATCACCTCTTAGAATACCACTCTTCATATCTACAATATTATAACGATATTGTTCAGAACTTTCGCCTCCTACATTCTGAAATTTATCCAATTCTCCAGGAATCTGCATAGTAAGGATATGAATCTCATTATCTATGACCTGCACATCAGCTACATGGCTGTAGGTATAATACGTTAGATTATCTAGGACTGTCTCGTAATGGATTGTCTTGCCCGATTCTTGATCAAGAATCTCTATACGAAGCGCAAGTTGTGGCTTGGTAACATCTTTATTACGGACAACAGCTTCCACTGAAATAATGATATTGTCATCCTTATACAACCCACCATTATAATGACGCTCCTTCCCACGCATGAAAGAACGATGATCTTGGATGATCTGACGGATATCTGATGGAAATTGATTTGACCATGAATTTGATATTTGACGGTACAAGGGCTGATCAGATGGAGAAAAGCTCCCTTTCGTTGTTATATTCAAATGTTTGGTTCGATATTTCTCCATATAAAAACCTTCAAGAAGAATTGCTGCTCCTTCTTTCTCATCACCTTGAACAGTCGTAAGTCTATACTCTGGCAATTGTTCATTTGTGCCAAATATATAATACGTACCCGTTCCAACCACAATAAATACACTCAATAGGATAGAAAACCAATAACGTTTCATTATGTTCCTCCTTACACTGTTATTTTTTTTGCGAGAAGTCTACAACCAAACCACACCGATACACATAGAACACTAATACACATCAGTACCTCGATTATAAAAATCTCATTGGGATATAAATACCCACTTCCGTTGCTGATCTCCATAATGAAAATGGGGAATAACGTAGCTATACTACAAACGGCTAAATATACAATGGCATATAATACACCAATCCGACGATAGCTTCTTTCGATCAGAATCGCAGTAAATATAGCTAGAACAGCGATCATACCTAAACCATAACTAAGTAGAAATTGATCGAAATTCTCAGGTATAAGCATGGCCAATGCTTGATTTCCACCTATAATATCTAATAAATGAGATGGTTCTCTGATATCAGAGGGGATGATCATATTAAAAATCAATTTTTCGATAGGAAGTATTGCCAGCTGGAAAGAGACAAGTCCGAATACAAACAGAAGAATAGCCGTCGCTTTCGCGTAATAAATGTGTTGTCTACTGCCAGGTAACATTAACAATCGATAAATAAAGGCATTTCTTCCGAACCAATCTCTATACCAAATGAGAAACACATAAATGACTAGCACCCCAATGCTGAGCAATATCGGAATGAAAAAAAGAATTTGTGTGCTAGAGATCATATCCACAAAAGAATAGCTACTAAACACTACTGAACTCTCATACTGCTTAATCATTTCTTCCCTTCGGGATAGTTCATTCATACTCCACCAGATCACGGCTCCAAATTGACATAATGCGGTTATTCCCATTAGTCCTGCCAAAATGTATTTAAATCGGTCTAGCTCCATATGAAGGAGTTTCAGATATTTCTTCATGGCTGATATACCTCCCTCATCACATCAATGATTGACTTTCCTTCTTCGCTTCGCATTTGTTCACAATAGAAATCTCGACATATGACTCCATCGTTCATCACTACAGCTTTATCCATCAAATGCTCTGTCTCTGCAATCTCATGTGTGGTGAGTAGAACGCCACGGTCCTCGATCAAATGACTAGTGAATACCTCAGCAATCACACTTCTGCTGAACATATCAATCCCTGAGAACGGTTCATCCATTAACACATAGTCTGTATCTTGTGAAAGACCCAAAGCTAGGTTGAACTTGGCCGCTGTTCCCTTGGATAGGTTACCAATGCGTTCTTTGGGATCCAATGTAAAGAATTTCATGAGTTCCTGAGCCCGATCTACATTCCACGTCGTATAGAAGTCTGCCATGAACTGAAGTGCTTCAGAAATCTTCATGCCTAGTGGCATCGTAAGATGATCAGGAATAAATGATACTTTCTCATACATGCTAGGGTATATCGGTTTACCATCGATCTGGATTGTACCGGATTGAAGCGGGACCAATCCCATAATTGTCTTAAGTATCGTTGATTTACCTGCCCCATTATTGCCAATCAGACAAGTGATCTCACCCTTCTCCGCCGTAAAAGTAACATCGTTTAGAACTTTCCGACCGCGATACTTTTTATGTAAGTGAGTAACTTCAATCATGACTGTCACCTCCCAACGTTGCGTGATTTACATTTGTTTTCCCTTCAACGTACTTGTGTTTGATAATATCCAATAACTCATCTACTGGAACATCAATTTTACGAACAGATGCAACAAATGCATCGACAGCGTCACTAATTAATTCAGATCGAATCATTTGTAACACTTGTTCATCACTTGTAATTCGACTTGGCGAATTTCCTTCCGTTACAATCAACTGTTGTTCCTCCATTTCCTTATATGCTTTCTGTGCCGTGTTAGGGTTAATCTTAAGCATTGCCCCCAACTCTCTCCGAGAAGGGATGATCTGCCCAGCTTCCAATCGCCCCGTTACAAGTTGTTCTTTGAAGTGTTTTACAACTTGCAGATACACCGGATCTCGGCCATTGAAAGCTACTTCCGTCCAGTCTTCATTTATTTTCATCCTGTTACCTCGCATTCCTCATCGGTGTATGTACTGCTTAGTTCATACACTCTAACTGTATTATTACCATAGTACACCAACATGTCAATAGCTTTAAGAAAATTTATTAATTCAATACACAAAAAACTGCCTTCCCCAATAATGAGAAGGCAGTTTTTACGTTATTATAAAGTTATTAAAAGTCATCATACGATAACCTAATTCACTTGATTCATTATAAATGCTCTTCCACTTCGGCTCGTGTAGGCATTCCACCTTGAGCACCAAACTTTGTCACAGATAAAGACGCAGCACGGTTAGCGAATCTCACACTATCTTCTACCGATTTACCCTCAGCTAGTGCAACTGCGAACGCTGCATTAAATGTATCTCCTGCGCCTGTGGTATCGACAGCATCCACTTTATACGTAGGAACAAGTATTTCCTTCGTACCATCATAATAACGCACACCTTCAATACCTTCCGTAATAAATAACTTATTCGGATATTTCATTAATGCTTCCTTCTTACTCATTCCAGAGAATAGAACGGTACATTCATGCTCATTGGGTGTTAAATAAGTAGCGTACTCCAGAATTTCCTGACTGATAGGTCGTGCTGGTGCAGGATTAAGTAATAATGGCACGTTGTGCTTATGACATAAGGTACTCACATACGTAACGGTCTCCTCCGGTATTTCTTGCTGGATAAGAACAATATCCGAGTTGCAAATGCTATCCAATGCCTGTTCAACAAATTCCGGTGTGACTTGATCATTTGCTCCTTTGACTACGATAATACTATTGTCACCTTCAGCCAATATGATATGGGCTGTTCCTGTCTCCACGCCTACAGCCGAGTGCATATGTGTAATATCAACTTGATTCTCAAGAAAATTATTTATAATAGCTTCCCCATAATGGTCTTCGCCAATACGTCCGATCATCATTACATTCGCACCTAAACGAGCTGCAGCAATGGCTTGGTTGGCACCCTTACCACCAGGAACTGTTTTGAAGCTCTCTCCTAGAACGGTCTCACCTGCACCTGGTCGAATCGTTGATGTAACGACCAAATCCATTGAACAACTTCCTATTACACAAATTTTAAACATCAATATCACCTCTTCTATTATTTCACTTCATGTACTTTCCCGTTCTATGAAGCAAATACGCATGGCATATTTGTGTTATTTCCCTTATCTTGTTCATTTAGTATAACAAGTAAACTAGTTATTTCAAATTTGGTGTCTGTACTCTTTCATCATAATGTGGAACCGGTTACACATGGTATACTTATAAATTATCATATATTTATATTAATTTCAACTATCCTTTTTAATATTGTACAAAGATCCTCAACTGTTACTGATTTAACCATAGACACTATGTAGTGACACTGATAAAATAGAACAAGTTACAGAACGGAGGCCTCACGAGTGGATTACATTATATTGGATATAGAATTTAACGGTCGTAAATTTGCAAGTGACCTACCTATGGAAGTTATTGAAATCGGAGCTGTGCGACTTAATTCGCAATTAGAATATATGAATGAATTCTCAGCACTTATCAAGCCAGTCTATTTCTCAAAATTAAACTCTTTTATCAAAAAGAAAACAGGCATTCCACAGGAAGATATTGATCGTGCACCTGGTTTCGTAAAGGTGATTACTGATTTCATTCAGTGGTTAGATCAGAGTGAAGCTTATTTACTCTTCACTTGGGGTGGCGAAGATTTAAAAAGAATTGTCTATGATACACGAATGCATAAGCTTGATGATACGTATTGGATGACAGCGGATTATTTCGATTTACTTAAGGGCTATACTCGCTTTAAGAATGTTACAAATGACGTTAGTGTGGAGGGTGCTCTGCTCGACCTCAATATTACTGCTACAGGAACTGCTCATAGAGCTTTAGATGATGCAATAATGACATCCGAGGTATTTCGCGCTATCTTCGACCACTTGGATTTCAGTTACACGCAACAATATGTCGATGTGTATTCCAATGCCAAAGAACGTAGAATGGTTAAGAATGCTATTCGTTCTATGACGCTTCAGAAGATCCCCTTAACCGTAGACAATCTAAATGAACGTTATCTAAAAGATAAAGTCTCTTTGGAAGACCCAAGGAAACTTGTGGAGCTGAAGCAATATTTCTTGACGGAGCTGAAGAAAGAAAGACAACCTGTACCGGCATCCACCAAGTAATGGCTGAGTATTTTCACCAGATAAGGGTTTTTGATCCAATCCCCATCAACGAACTAGCTGATTCCCTGTACCTCATAGGATTCAGCTAGTTTTATTTCCGTCCGACTTTTTTCTGATTAGTTAAATAAGGTTATTATATCACTTGATCTTCTAAATTCCTCCATTGAATAAGAAACATCACCTATTTGCATGTCTTGGAGATATCGTTTATTTCATTTTTTCTATAAATTCCACTGGATGATGCAAGCGTGCATATGATGTAGATTAATTTTGGTCTATTATTGTGAATTTTTCATATGGTGAAATAGTATAATAAACTGTTAGAAAATAGAACTCTTATGAGTTCCTTGGTTGATTTTACATATGAAATCCTACCGTTCCTTATTAAATACAATATTCTCATCCACAACAGTCATATCCACATGAAGTTCCGACCATCGATCCATCTCTATGCGAAAAGGATCCTTATTCAGAATAGTAAAGTCAGTATGATATCCTTCTTGAATCATCCCTTGATCATGCTCATGACCACTGGCATAAGCTGTTCCTGTCGTATACAGGGATATGGCTTCAAATACGCTTAGTTTCTCTCTCGGCTCATACACTGTTCGACTAGGATCGTCTGAATTGGTTCTAGTCACTGCGGCATGTATGCCATGTAATGGTGAAATCGATTCAATTGGCGCATCAGAACCACCTGCACAATGAAGCCCGTTGGTTAACATCGTCTTCCAAGCATATATGTTCATTTGGGAATCTTGTCCCAATCGTTCCATCACCCAAGGGAAATCCGAAGGAACAAATGAGGGTTGAATATCTATCACAATCGGCAATGTCTTCATGCGTTCTACTGATTCGTGACTAAGCACTAATCCATGAATCAATCGATCTCTTGTACCTGTCGGCGCAGGGTGACGTTCAATGACGTCCAATACCTTAGACGCAGCTAAATCTCCAATCGTATGAACAGCAATGGGCATCTGAAAGAATCGTGCTATACGAACCAACTGATCCAGTTCCTCATCCGTATGTATCGCCGTCCCATGTGTATCCGTATCATCTGCATATGCATGACTTAATAACGCTGTCCTTCCACCTAATGCCCCATCAGCAAATATCTTCATGGCGCCAAATTCTAGAAATGATGATTGCTTAACTAGCGGTAAGGGTATTGTCTTCCACTCATCCACCACCAAGTGATGTATGAGTAGATGCGCTCTGAATTTCATGGCGTTGTTGTGGATCACATTCTGAAATACCGTTAATGGCTTAGAACAACGACCATAATAGCTCAAATCTTCCGTATGACCACCCACTAACCCTTGGCTCCATGCATGTTGAATACCCAATGTTAGTGCTTCTTCAAGATAAGATTCTGTGATATCTGGAACTGCATTTAGAATAACTTCTTGTGCGGTATCTTTATAAATACCGTGTTGATGTTCTTCCGCTTGATCTGCTTGATCTGTTTTCGCCGCTTCTATCGCCATTGTGTTCGCAACCAATACATGGCGACATATTCTTTTTAAAATAACAGAGTGATTAGGTGAGATCTCATCCAATATTTCTCTAGTTATAGGGCTTAAAACTTGCCAACGATTCTCATTCCATCCTTCGGCAATCATCCATGAACCTATAGGGGTCATATGCACACGTTGTCTAACCGCTTCAAGAACCTCTTCCCTACTATTCATGTTAGAAAGATCCAGCTTGAGACAAGACTCACCATAACCAATCAGATGTAGATGACTATCCATAAATCCAGGAAACATCGTTTTCCCTTTTAAATCTATCCACTGATCAATGTGACCACGGAATCTATCTTCTATGTACATTTTGCTGCCCGTAGCTATGATCTTGCCCGACTCCGTGTATACAGATTCTACCGTAACTCCTTCTTCTTTCATCGTATAAATTATGCCATTCGACCAGCATATCCCCATGATGTCTCTCCTTAGTCACAATGATGTGGTTAAGCTCTATGATTTGAAATATTGGCTTATATTGGCGTTATCAGCATGTACTTTCTCAACATAGTCCTCATGAGTATATTCCCCAATCACCTTCCGCCAGAATTTCTGTGCGGGTAGATTATTGCTCAATTGTGTCACTTTCCAATTCCCTCTATAGCGAGTGAAAATCTCGTTCACCGCCCAACGACCCACACCCGTACGCCGATATCCTTTCATAACAAAAAACTCTGTCATATAGTAATCCCCTTCGGAGGAATCTTGAAGTCGCTCGACCAGAGCAAAACCTGCAGGCTTGTTATGAACAGAAATCATCAATGCGTATTTGCCATGATCATAATCCCAGTAGGTGTCTAAATCCGGGTATCCCTCGAAGTCACCTGAATCCGTCAACTCCATCTCCAGATATTCAGAGAAATCGTATAAATAGAACTGCATCAAATGATCAATGACACGTTTACGTTTCCTTGGAACCAATTCCAACTTCATGTCCATGAGTTCACCCCAATATAGGTTATCTATTACTTCTATTATAGCTTTCTGACACGACTTCGCAATCATACTTACCCACATCTTCCTACAACAGCGAACTAAGACTTCTATGGCTTCCTATGGTAAAATAGATCGTAGTGTTTATCCTTAAGGAGGTGCATCCGTGAATATACAAAAAGACATTGACCGCAAACGACTCGATGAGTTGGTTCTCGGTATGCCTTGGTTCGTACAACAATTCATCGATTATAAATTACCTGATCTATCTCCTTCTACATTGCTAGAATACATACGCGATTACGAGACGTTCTTCAACTGGTTGCGTGGTGAACTCCTCTCTGAAGCCGAACATAACTCGAAAGTAACGCTAAGCGAACTGGAAATGCTTCGTATGGAGAATGTTGTAAGTTATAGACTCTATCTCACGACCCGTCGTGAGGGTGCTAATTCCAAAGTAACTATCTCTCGTAAGTTATCATCACTGCGTTCGTTATTTCATTATTTAAGTCAGATCGCGGAGGATGAAGACTTCTATCCATTACTGAAACGTAACATTATGGCCAAGGTAGAAATCAAACGCATACACAAACCCAAAGATACCGCTGCTAAATTAAAGGGGAAAATCCTTGAAGATGATGAATTACTAGAATTCATTGCATACATTCTGGTAGGTTACGGAATAGATGTCGCCAATAACAAACAAGCGCTCTATTCCTATGAGTTGAATAAAGAACGAGACGCTTGTATCGCAAGCCTCATTCTAAATTCAGGACTTCGTGTATCGGAGATCATCAATCTGAATACAGATGACATCGATTTTAACAACAAATTATTATATATTTTTCGAAAAGGGCATAACGACGAAACGTTCAAAACGCCTGTCTATTTCCGTGAGCAAGCGCAAGATGATCTATCCCTTTACCTTAGTCTGAGGCAAACCCGCTACCATGCGCCCAAGAAGGAAAAGGCTCTATTCCTTACGATTCCAAATGGCCAACAAGAGGGAAAGCGTATGACGAAACGTGCTGTCCAAGCCATGATTATTAAGTATGCAACTAGATTCGGTAAGCCCTTCCTGACCGTTCACAAACTACGCCATTCTTTCGCAACCGACTATTATCTACAGAACGATATTTACATGACCAAAGAACAATTAGGACATGCGTCGACGGAGACAACAGAAGTATATACACATCTCACCGATAAGACCATGTCTCAAGCGATTGAACGTCGTGTGGAATCAACATAGGTATCTGTAGTTATAATGCCGTGCAACGTCCGTTGAACAAAGATTACAATACAAAAGGGCGGCTTCTCATTCATAATTGAATGGAAAACTGCCCTTTTTGATTAATAATCATTTCACGAAAATTAAAAACATAAGTCTGTCAGTGGTCTACCTTCTAACACGTTAGGGACTACTTTACGTTCATCTTACTTCGAAGTAATGTCTACAGTAAGTGTAGAACGGTTCCACTGCACTTCATAACCCAATACCTCGCTAATAAAACGTAAATTAACATATAACACGCCATTTCCATCAATACCTGGTGCTTGGGTCAGTGTATACTCTTTTCCATTCACAGATGCATTTAATGAATTTACAGTCAACTTAATTTTCGTATCCTTAGAAGTAGCAATGATAGATCCAATTTTCTCATCATATGAAACTAAGACACCTAATTGTTCAAATAACTGCCGAAAAGGAACCATCGTTCTCCCATTAGCAACAACAGCACCAGGGTTAAAAGTCATTTGTTGACCATTCAATATAACATTTGCATTTGTGGCTGCCGCATTCGTGACTGGACTAAATAACACGGAAAAACATAATAACATAGACATAAACCCAAAAACAACCTTTTTCATAGTATCACCTCTACTTCCATCATAATAATACTGCTCATATCTTAAACGCTATGTTGAGGGGAAAGGTTGCTTTATATTATTTATTAATAGGTACCTTATTACAATTCTAAATAATGCGTTTGAACCTAACAAATAAAAGCGACTTCTCATTCAATTGTGAATGGGAAGTCGCCTTTACCAAAGAATATATATGAACTACCTTCGACCTCTTCTGCTAATTTTACCCGAACCTATTCTTGTTTTCGGTTTACTAATCGATTTCTTCGAAGAACCAAAAATACTAGAGCCACTACCACTATCGCTTCCCTTACTAATACTTCCCCTACTTGGTGTGGAACCTCGATTGAATATCGTGTCGTCATTTCGCTTGCTAGTCGAGGAACTGCTCGTATTTCCACGTCGCGTTAGTAGACCCTTTTTCTCCACGGTGAGTGGGGGCGTCATTTTCTTATCCTGGGTTGTTGGTTTAGTGTACGTCCCCTGATTGGGCTTATATACATCTTTACTAGCATATCCACGATAAGTACCACTTCGACCAAATGAATCGAATAAGTTACCGATAATACTTGCAGCGATGTAGCCCTCAAGGAAGCTCGAGTTATAATTCTTTTGGACATATTCCTTAGAATCAACTTCGATCAAAGTGTCCTCAGGTTGATCTGGGTCCTGTTGTAAATGGTACCACTCATTATTGTATACGAGGAACATTCGCTCCGAATCTTCTGCTGAGATCTGATCTGGCTTACGCTCCTCAGATATATCCGTTGCAACCTCAGGTACAGTCTGACCTTCTGCCCGATAGACATAAGATGTTGCAGCACCATCTTTATTCACAGATTCCAGTGGATACGACTTCAATGTTGTCCCTAAATCGCCCCAGCCACTAGAACCACAACCGCTCAGTAAAGATACTAATAAACCAAGAACGAGCAAACACTTTATTGATAATAGTGAATGTTTCTTCATCTGATCCACTCCTAGCTTGCCCGAATGATCATTACATCTGCTGGTATGATACTTTCACCATCGTACATCATGAATCTTCCATTCTGCCATTCAATTCGTAGTAGCTGATTATCGTCAGATTGATACTGCCACACATGTTGCTCTCCAGCTTGCATGAAAGGGGATTTACCCGTGACAAGCACATGGCCTTCGTATTCTTCCTCCAAGTGAAATTCAACATCATCCAAATCGATAATACTAGGAACTTCATTGGGGTGATCTAATCTTCCATCAATCGGCTTATACAATGCATACCGTATATTTTCTCTTTGCTCAATATGAAGATAACCAATTTCTTGACCATCTTGTAATGTGAGAACAACGGCATTTCGACTTTGATTATGAACTCGTCCTACCACCTCGTAGGTCACTAGCGACACTTCACATATATCTCCTGGAGCAAGCTCTAGTATACTTTTCTCACGTATTGGCGGTGCAGGCTTAGCGAATAAGTTACTCACTCTTGTCCACATACTCATATCTTGTAACCCCTTATCTAAGTTAGTCTTTTACAGACAAGCTGTAATAATTAGAGCGCCAACAATATGCAACGATCCAGCAAATAATCCATACCCTAATTTACCTTGTTGTGTACCTAGATCAAGATTCATGTTCGCCCACACTTTAAGCAATACGCGTACAAGCGTCTCCAGTGCAAGCAATACAAGAAAAGATATAATCGAGACAATAATGGCTTCAACAAGTAGATTAGAAGTCGAAATCGATACAGACAGGATATATCCCTGTGCTAAAAGTTTTAGAATCATTCGAGTCGTAACAGCCATATTACCAGCTTTCACTTCTTCGAAATCATTGTACTTCGTAAATAAGGAGTCAACATATAACAGAATGAAAAGTAAGAGTGAACCTACACCCGTCCATACGAGTACTCTTAATAAATATTCAAAATCCATAACAACTCAACTCCATTCTGCGTTCTTTTTCTAATATTGTTCATGTAAAAGCGAAGGAGTTGTTCTAATGAATTAGCTCCTTCGCCGGTCATACTACATATTATGATGGGTCAACTTAACTATTCTTGTTTACCGAATTGTTTCATGAGCGCTGCAAGTTCATCTTCAACCGCTTTATCCTTGTTCAAGCTCTCGAACTCATCGTCCAAAGATTTCTCACTTGAAGACATTTCATTGCTAGCTTCCGCTTGTGCTTCCATCTGAAGCATCTTATCTTCCATACGTTTGAGTCCGTTGGCCGCAGAATCTGTACTAAACCCTGTCATGGCTTTATTGATTTCTGTTTGAGCTTTAGCGGCACTGAATCGTGCAACTAATGTTTCGCGTTTGTTCTTCATTTCAGTCAATTGCTTACGCATTTCTTCAAGCTTCCCACGAAGATTATCAGCAGATGCTTTATTCTGATCATGGTTCACTTTGTACTCATTCATCTTCTGTTCTGCTGCGTTCTTCTCTTCTAAGGCACGACGCGCAAGATCTACATTCTGAGCTTGTGCAGCCGTCTGGGCTTGTAATGTACGCTTGTTCACTAACGCTTCTTGTTCTTCGAAAAGTTGCTTGAATTTCTTCTCTATCGCAATTTGTGCAGCTACGGCTTTCTCTGCATCTTGTAAATCTTCATGCATATCACGGATGTATTGATCCGTCATCTTGATAGGGTCTTCCGCTTTATCAATCATACTGTTAATATTGGACATCGTTACATCACGCAATCTTTTGAACATAGACATAAATTTCATTCCTCCTAGGAATATTTTTTTCTACATACTAAGATGTACGCATGAACAACTAAGAACGTTTCATTTTTTTTAAGTAAACATCCATTTTGGCTTGGACGATGGTTACGATGGCATCAATCTCAGCTGTCGTTAGATCGTCATAATGTATGCCTGCTGATACGGTGACCGTCCTATTCAATACCTCTACCGCCTGTTGTGCTAAAGCTTCTGTTATCGTATATTCTTTATGACCTGGAATATTCGATGTCTGTATATCAATCCCCTCAGGGGTAGGATATGCCGTTGATACAGCACCAATATGTGCATCGCCACCTGTGATGATCAGCATCACATCTCGTCCCACATGAATCTCCTTCAATTGAATATCATCGGGATTGAATTTCATCATGACCACCCACCTTTATAAATGATTTATAGAATTCCTCGAATCTCATCCAATGATTTAATATTCTCATCATGCATGAATTGTTCCAAACCTTCAAGTAAAGTATGACCTGCACGTAAATTCATGAAGTTATAAGTTCCAACCTGTACAACAGAGGCGCCTGCCATAATGAACTCGATTATATCTGTTGCAGATGTAATGCCGCCCATACCCATAATTGGAATGTTCACATGCTGTGCCACTTGGTGAACCATGCGAAGCGCAATCGGTTTAATAGCGGGTCCTGACAGTCCTGCATAAGCATTACGGAACACACTTGAACGACGATGCACATCAATCTTCATACCTGATATGGTATTAATGAGTGATAGTGCGTCGGCTCCCTCATCCTCACACATGAGAGCCATTTCCACTAAATTCTCAGCCCCCGGTGACAATTTGATCGTCAATGGCATATTCGTTGCGCTTCTTACCTGTCTAACTACCTCTTGTGCGGCCACCGTCTTCACACCGTAAGCGATACCGCCTTCTTTGACATTTGGACATGAGATATTCAATTCAATCATGTCAACAGCCACACGGCCTAACGCTTTTCTTCTATCATGATCTGCTTGAATAAGTAGTGCGCCCTGTACATAATCATCTAGACAATTCCCGCCTAGATTCGCAATTCTAACGGTATCTAGTGTCTCCCAATAAGGACATTCATGTTCTAGGAAATAAGGTATCCCTGGATTCTCAAGTCCCACACTATTTAACATCCCAGATGGTGTCTCGAATACACGTAGCCCTTCATTTCCAGCCTTCGGATTTAGCGTAAGACCTTTCCCGCTTAGTCCGCCTATCTTACTCAGGTCAATTAACTCTCCATATTCCCTACCGAATCCAAATGTACCAGAGGCCATGACAATCGGGTTCTTAAATGCTACGCCAGCCATGTTACAAGCTAGATTAATCATGCAGACATACCTCCCCTGCTGGAAATACAGGTCCATCTGTGCAAGCCTTCTTACGTCCATCCTTGCAAGCAACACTACATACTAGACAAGCTCCAATCCCACAAGCCATTCGATTCTCAAGTGAAATATAGACATCTGCTTTGCACTTCGTTTGTTCCTGTTTCAACTGAATGGCTCTCATCATGCCATGTGGCCCACAGGACAATATGGCATCATATTGATGGAAATCAACATCATCTATGATGTATCCTCCAATATTGGTATATAAATTACCCGCTACGGAACTGAAATGTTCTAATAAGTATGGTTCTTTACTAAATCCTAAATAGATGTCTGTATTACTAATCTGCTGTGCACAATAGTAGAGCGGTGCGATACCTATTCCGCCACCAACAAGAGCAACGCTCCCTTGTACATCTGGAAATCCATTACCGTAGGGCCCTTCAAGCGAGATCTGATCTCCTGAACGAAGAGCGGCAAGTAGTGTCGTGCCTTCTCCGACCACCTGGTACAGAAATTCTATACCTCGATCCGTTCTATTAAATATGCTAATCGGTCTGGAGAGTATTGGATAATTACCCCATGCTCGTAACATATAGAATTGACCCATCTGACCCTCATAATCTCCCTCAACGTTCATCAAATACACTTGTTCAGATACTTTCTGATTTGAAATAACAATTCCCAAGTACACACGCCTCCTATCGGCATCATTCTAGTATGATTACGTGACTTATTTCACTTATCTCTCTATGCATAATATTAACACATTAGGTGAATAACAATATAGGTGAATTCTAACCATAACGATCGATTGGGGGAAATAATAAATGTTCAATAAGAAGCTGATGAGATTTTTGTGTCTAGCGATTATGATTTTTACTTTTTCTATCGGTACTGACTTCGAAGTGTATGCAGTTCCATCTTCCGAACTAAATACGACCCATCCATCTCAACCCACGACAACACTAGAGAAGAAGAAGTCTTCTGCTACATTATCTGAACTTTATCGTAAATTTCCAGAGACTATGTTAACCAAAGGCCCGAAACAACGTAGAATCGCGCTAACCTTCGATGATGTTCCTGATCCTCGCTTCACTTCGGACGTCCTCGATATTCTATCTAAATATCATGTGAAAGCGACCTTTTTCATTGTAGGACAACGCGCGAAGAAACATCCTGAACTTGTAAGAAGAATCCATCGTGAAGGGCATGCGATAGGCAATCATTCCTATAATCATCCCCTATTCACGAAGATATCCATGGATAGTTACAAGAAGCAGATCTTACATACGGAACAGATTATTGATCAATTAATCCATTATAAACCGAAGCTCATTCGTCCACCTTATGGAGAAATTACAGAAGAACAGTTGAAGTGGGCCAAAAAACAAGGATATAAAATTGTGAATTGGAATGTAGATTCGTTAGATTGGAAGGGGTTGAACAAAGAGGAAGTGATGAAGAATATCCTAACCCATGTAGGGCCAGGATCCATTATTCTTCAACATGCTGGTGGAGGTGTAGGTGCTGATCTCAATGGAACAGTTCAAGCTCTTCCTGAAGTGATTAAAGAGCTAACACGTAAAGGGTATTCATTCGTAACCGTACCTGAACTACTACAAATCAATGTAAAGAAGATACCTTCATCTACTTAATGAAATATAATTTAATATTTTGAAACCCGAACATACGAACACTTTGTTGACTTCCAGGGATGAATATATCAATTCGATTTCCTTTGATCGCAGAACCCGCGTCTGTAGCTGTTGCTACAAAGGCATCATTGGGTAGACCATCGTGGCGATGACCAGTAACCAATACTTTGGTGCCAAAAGGAATGATCTTAGGATCTACAGCAATAGTACCTAACTTGAGTGGATTACCGAAATAATCAACAGCACCCCATTTACCATTCTCACTTGCAGCAGAGGAATACGCTGAAGCTTTCACTTGTAATGTTTTGCTGTAGTTAAATGTCTTCCCCCATGCTTCAACCACTTGTTGATTCTGCTCCACATTGATGATTGCATCTGTTGCATCTACACTGGATGATGTAATTGGCTTCTTCACGGTTGGAATATTCATCTTGATTCCAGCATAAATGTTATATTCATTTGTTAGAGGATTCGCATTCATTAATGCTTTGAGGTTGACGTCATATTGCTGAGACAGCGTAAAAAAGGTGTCCCCTTCTTTCGTGACATGCACCGCATCTGCGTGAGCAGGTGTATTCTGTATAACGAAAGCCATTCCGATGGCAACAGCAAGCATTTTTGTCTTTTTAAAATTTATGTTCATGTGTTGTTCCTTCCTCCATACATTAAATTATGTAATTCTTCTGCACTCACAATATATCACAACTTTGTAACCTTTACGCGTGTAAGTTTTTCCAATACGGCTTTAACCGAGTGTTATCAACGATTCTTTCCAGAAAAAAAGAGACAACCATGACATTTTCGCCATAATTGTCTCCATAAATTTTACCAATACTTATATCAATCTCATTACAGAACTTTACTCAAGAACTCTTTGGTACGGATATGTTGTGGATGGTTGAACACATCTTCCGGTGTCCCTTGCTCCATAATTCTCCCATCATCTATAAACAAGATACGATCGCCAACTTCACGAGCAAATCCCATTTCATGCGTAACAATGACCATCGTCATCCCATCTAAAGCTAATTTCTTCATGACTTCAAGTACTTCTCCGACCATTTCAGGATCTAATGCTGAGGTCGGTTCATCGAATAACATCACATGTGGTTGCATCGCAAGTGCACGAGCAATCGCAATACGTTGCTTCTGACCCCCTGATAACTGGTTCGGATAAACATCCCTTTTGTCAGATAATCCCACTGTCTGTAACAGTTGAGTAGCAATCAAATTTGCCTCTGTCGCAGACTTATGTTGAACCGTCATTGGAGCAAGTGTGATATTCTGTAATACCGTTTTGAGTGGGAACAAGTTGAAGTTTTGAAATACCATACCCATTTTCTCACGTGTGTTGTTGATATCATGGTTTGCGTCTGTGATGGATTTATCTTCAAACAGAATTTCACCTGCTGTTGGTTGTTCCAATAAATTAAGACATCGAAGCAATGTACTCTTACCTGAACCCGATGGGCCGATAATAACAACGACTTCACCTTTTGCAATTTCGATATCTATCCCTTTTAGGATTTCTAATTTTCCATATGATTTATGAAGATCTTTAACGGTTATCACTAGCGCTCAGCTTCCTTTCTACCACTCTAAGAATCTTGGATAATGTAAATGTCATGCAGAAATAGATCACTGCGGCAATAATGAAAGGACTAAGCCCTTTATACGTAATGTTCTTCACAACACCGGCTTGGTACATAATATCTGCCATTCCAATAACCGATATTATCGATGATTCCTTAATAATGGTAATGAATTCATTTCCGATCGCTGGAAGGACAGCCTTTAATGCTTGCGGTAGAATAATGTGACGCATCGCTGTACTCTTCTTCATCCCTAAGGAACGAGCCGCCTCCATCTGACCACGGTCTACCCCTTGAATTCCCGCTCTGAATATCTCTGCAAGATATGCTGAACTATTAATAGATAACGTAATAATCCCGGCTTGTAATGGTGAGAAGTTCACGCCAAACGTTAATGCAAACCCATAATAAATAATAAAGAGTTGTACTAGCATTGGTGTGCCACGCAACAATTCTACGTATGTGGTGCCTATCCACTTTAAGACACGAATATTGGTCATACGTAGTAACGAGATAAATAGACCGATAATGAAACCGAATAATACACCAAGTGAGGAAAGAAGAAGTGTATATCCGATCCCTTTTAAGTAATAACTTCTGTACTTCCAAGCAATATCTAAGATATTTCCAGATACTTGCTTATCCGCGGCTAGAAGACTTGCCTCTTTCACCATCCGTTCAATGTCACCATTATCTTTCAGTCTAACAAGTGTAGCGTTAATGGCATCTAACAGTTCAACATTGCCTTTCTGCACCCCTATCGCTGCCTGTGAATCAGCATCAGGTACAATGGTATCTGCAAGTATAATATCTGAAGTAAGGTACCCCTCTGCCACGGTATCCTCTACAATTAATGCATTAATTCGCTTCGTTTGTAGTTGTAGAATAAGATCTGGAATCTTGTCCAATGATGTGAGGTGTGCATTGGGAATCGTCATCCCAATTTCTTCTTGAATGGAACCTTTTTGAACCCCAATCTTCTCATTCTCTAGTTCTTTCATGGTAGTGAATTGTTGCTGATCTTCTGCTCTTATCACAACAACTTGTTGCGCTAAATAATAGTTATCTGAGAAATCGATGCTTAATTGACGTTCTTCTGTTGGTGTTAATCCCGAGATAACAAAGTCAACCCTACCGCTTTGCAATGCGGGTAAGAGACTATCAAATCCCATATCCTCAATGACAAGCTCCGCATCAAGATCCTTTGCAATTTCTTTTGCAATTTCGATATCGAAGCCAACGATCTCATCTTTTCCATTTATCGTCTTGTGAAATTCATAAGGTGCAAACTCTGCACTTGTCCCAAGTACAATCTCTTGCTTAGCCTTCGTAGTTCCTTTTTCTGCACTGACATAATCTGCTGTATGTAATCCAGTAACTAACAGGATAACAACACTGAGTAGTACGGCAATGCTACGAGTTATCTTCTTCAACTTCCTGTTCCTCCAGCATATTTAAGTATTTAACAACTGGACTATTATAAGTCCTTATGCATTATTATGCAATGCAACCCATTAAATCGTTAAACGATTTAATGGGTTGCATTGCACGTATATATATTATCCCAATACGTGATCATAAATCTCAATATATTCTTGAGCTGATACGCCCCAACTATAATCACCAGCAAATGCGTTCTTCACGATTTGATCCCACGCTTCTTTCTGATGATAGAATGACACCGCACGGCGAATAGTATGCATCATATCGTGCGCATTATAGGCATTAAAAGTGAATCCATTGCCTTCCCCCGTATATTCATTATAGGAATGGATCGTGTCATTTAACCCCCCGGTCTCTCGAACGATAGGAATACTCCCGTATTGAAGTGCTAACAGTTGACTAATGCCACACGGTTCGAATTTGGAAGGCATCAGGAACAAATCGCTTGCTGCATAGAATTTACGTGATAATCCCTCATTAAATGTAATCTGTGAAGCACATTTAAGCGGATAGCGTTGCGAAGCTTCACGGAACCACCGCTCATAATAGGGGTCCCCGGTTCCTAGTACCACGAACTGAACATCATCATAATACAGCATTTCATCTAGAATTCGGATCACCAACTCTAGTCCCTTTGAATCTACTAACCGAGTAACCATAGCAATGAGAGGAATCTTTGGAGCGATAGGTAAATTCAATTCTTTTTGCAGTGCAATTTTATTCTCTAGCTTGTCATCAAGATTCGTTGTGAAGTTGGAGTATATATAAGGGTCATTTGCTGGGTTATAACTCAACGTATCGATACCATTGACGATTCCTGTTAGCTTATTCCCTAATGAGGACAGAACTCCATTAAGTCCGTACCCATATTGGGATGTCTTAATTTCATTGGCGTATGTTGGACTAACCGTTGTTACATGATCAGAGAACTCAATGCCAGATTTCATAAAGTTAGCATTTCCGTAATATTCCACACCAAGATAGTGTTGGTTATCTAGACCAAGTAAATCACCTAATATGTCATAAGAAAATGTCCCTTGATATAATAAATTGTGAATGGTAAATACGGTCTTGGTACTATGGAAGAAAGGGTCGTCCCCATAATGTGCTTTTAGTAATAATGGAATCATCGCGGTGTGCCAATCATGACAATGGATAATATCTGCTTGGAAGTTCAATGCTCGAATAGCTTCAAGAACTGCCCGATTGAAGTAAGCATATCGCTCCCCATCCTCATCCATGTATCCATAAATGCCATCTCTAGCAAAATAATATTCATTATCTATAAAATAAAAAAGAATGCCGTCATGCTTTAAAACTTCAATTCCACAATACTGCGTTCTCCAACCAAGCTGAATTTCAATTTCGCACAGATGTTCCATCTGATCACGGTATGTTTGGGGGATCTGTTTATATTTCGGGAGCATCACTGCGATATCTACGCCTTGTTGTTGAAGTGCCTGGGGCAGCGAACCAATCACGTCTCCCAATCCACCTGTTTTGATAAAGGGTGCCGCTTCAGCAGCAACGAATAATACTCTCATTAAACCTCACTCCTTCTATCATTCATTTTATAAATAACCATACTTAGAGGTGGTATTATGATTTCAAGACTTTGTGGTTGTTGATGCCATATGACATTCTCCGTATCTACGGATTGTTCAATCCTAGAACACTCTCCACCGAATCGCATATCGTCACTATTAAACACACATTCATAAGCACCCTTATGCAATACCCCAATTCGATAGTTCTCTCTAATCATTGGTTGGAAATTGATCACAATGATAAGCTCATCCTCCATGTTGTTTCCTTTTCTAATATAGGAGATAACGCTTTGTGTCACATCATCCGCACTGATCCACTGATGGCCCTCCATCGTATGATCCAATTGCCACAGGGCCTTTTCTTGTAGATAGAAATGATTCAATGCCTTCGTATACGTCTGTGTCTCACGATGCTTATCATAAGTTAATAAGAGCCAATCCAATTGTTCTTGATCTTTCCATTCAATAAACTGTCCGAATTCGCCACCCATGAATAATAGTTTCTTACCTGGCTGGGTCATTTGATATCCAAGTAGGCAACGTAATCCCGCAAATTTCTGTTCATAACTTCCGGGCATCTTATTCAAAAGCGACTTCTTCCCATGAACAACCTCATCATGCGATAAGGGGAGACAGAAGTTCTCTGCATATGCATAACACATAGGGAACGTGAGTAAATTGTGTTTCGTTGGTCTATCCCAAAAAGATCTTTCCACATAATCCAACGTATCGTTCATCCATCCCATATTCCATTTGTAATTGAATCCTAATCCATCACAATCTACGGCAGACGTCACGCCAGGCCATGCACTGGACTCTTCAGCCATCATTAATGCGTTGGGGTAGTTACGGAAGATCGTTGTGTTAAGTTGTTTCAAGAATGCTATAGCTTCTAGATTCTCCACACCACCAAAAGCATTGCGTTGATGGTCCGCTACAGGCTTGTCGAAATCAAGACGGATCATACTTGTCACTGCATCGACTCGTAGTCCATCAATATGATACATCTCCATCCAGAATAGCGCATTGGATATTAAGAATGAGATGACTTCTGGCTTCGCATAATCAAAAGCTAACGTTCCCCATCCCGGTCTCTCCGCTTTGAAAGGATCTTCATATTCATAACAAGGTGTGCCATCGAACATTCGTAAACCATGGGCATCCTTAGCGAAATGCGCTGGAACCCAATCCATAATGACACCAATACCGGCTTGATGGCATTGGTCAACCAATAACATGAATTCATGTGGTGTTCCGAATCGGCTACTTATGGCATAGAATCCTGTGCCCTGATAACCCCACGACAGGTCATAAGGATGTTCACTTAACGGCATGAATTCAATGTGCGTGAATCCCATTTCTACTACATAAGGAATGAGTAGATCCACTATTTCCGTGTAAGAATATAAAGCCCCATCTTCCTTCTGCCTCCATGTACCTAAATGAACTTCATATATATTCATAGGCTTATCAAAGGGTTGTCCCGATTGTTCTCGCCATTTGGCATCATTCCAACAATATCCGTCCAAAGAAGTCACTATAGAAGCCGTATTGGGTCTAACTTCTGCTTGAAATGCGTATGGATCTGCCTTCAACATGATTTCGCCATCTGGTCCAGTAATCTCATATTTATATAAACTCCCAATATTTATATCTGTGAAGAAACGACTCCATAATCCAGAATTGGGTATCCTACTTAATAAATGATCCACCCCATTCCAATCATTGTTCTCACATGCTAATCCCACATTCATTGCTCGAGGTGCCCACACAGTAAAACGCACCCCACTTATTCCATTCTCCGTCGTAGGATGTGCACCTTGGAAACGGTAAGTATGATTGGCTCTTCCTTTATGGAATAAATATCGTTCTGTCCAAAGATTCATATCATTACGATTAGCTAAAGACATTCATATATCTCCTTTTACATTTCATTATAGTCATCATTATTACTAGCCTATTCCACTTCGACCAATAATATAAACGAAATTTATACAAATGAATGTAATATTTCATGATTTTTTCAATATACTCCTTTCATGTGGATAAAACGGAATAGAGACCACAACTTTGCACAACCATTTTAGGAGGGAATCAACATGATTAGAAAAGAATGTATCGCTATGCTTTTGGCCGGAGGTGAAGGACGGAGATTGGCACCATTTACAACCAACATGGCTAAACCAGCCGTACCATTTGGTGGTCATTATCGAATTATCGATTTCCCACTAAGTAATTGCGTTAACTCAGGCATTGAAACGGTTGGTATTCTTACTCAATACGAAGCGAATTCTTTACATGATCATATCGGCATCGGTGAACCTTGGGGATTAAATAAGGACGGAGACCAAGGTGTATCCCTATTGCCATCTCATAGAACGGGAGCAGATTATCTAGGAACTGCAGATGCCATATACAAAAATATCGAATATATCGACCAACACAACCCGGAACATATTCTTATTCTGTCGGGCGATCATATCTATCATATGGATTACGCGCAAATGTTACTTCAGCACAAGAATACAGATGCAAAAGTTACGATTTCCGCGATGGAAGTACCTATGAAAGAAGCAAGTCGTTTTGGTATTTTGAGCATAGATGAGAGCATGCAGATTACTTCTTTTCATGAGAAGCCATCACAGCCATTAAGTAATTTAGCTTCTATGGGAATATATATTTTCAATTGGACATATTTGAAACAACTTTTGATCGAGGATGCTTCTAACTTTCATTCTTCCCACGACTTTGGAAAAGACATCATCCCTTATATGTTATCTACCGACGAACCCTTATTTGCTTTTGAATTCAAGGGGTATTGGAGAGATGTGGGCACGATTGAGAGCTTCTGGGAAGCACATATGGATATCTTAGATGAGAAAGTAGATTGGGAACTACATAAGACCGATTGGCCTATGTATAGTCGTTCCAGCAGTGCAAATAAGACACCTAAACAGCCGTCAAAAGGTAAAGTAATCAATTGTATGATGTCTGATACATGTTCTATTGATGGGAGTATTAAAAAATCAGTGGTATTCAGTGGGGTTGATATCGGAAGAAACTCAGAGGTTAGTCATAGTGTCATTATGTCCAATGTCAAAGTGGGTCGTGATGTCATCATTGAACATGCGATTATTGGTGAGGGTGCGATTATTAAAGACGGTTCGATCATTAAAGGATCGATTAACCATCTCTATGTTGTTGCACCTCGTGAAATTATATATCAGAAACCTGTCGTGTCTATATTGAGAACACAACCCTTGAGAATACTGCAACAAACTTAAACACTCATTATATATATAATCGAGTAGGAGGGGGCGACTAGCCCCCGACCTCTCACACCACCGTACGTAC
>NZ_JBITNB010000028.1:0-48206 GCF_054373195.1 Paenibacillus sp. CMAA1364
AGAATGCGGAGAGTCTGTCTTCGCTTGTAGAAAATCTACTTTTGGGACAGCCCCTAAACTTTTCAAACTCCTCAGCCATTTGTATTCAGTTTAATTCTTAATCTTCACATTTCCAAACACGGCCTTATTATTCAAGTCGTTCCCCGGATTGCTAAGTGCCAAACCGATATACACCTTGCGATTCATCGGAATCTGGACAGTTCCAACCGTTGTCCAGTTAGTCCCACCAGTCGAGATAGCACCAGTGAAGGTATTTCCACTTCTGGTCAGCTTAAGCCATCTTGGAGCTGATGCAGCTGCAGTATGGTCCACCATATTACCCGCGGTCTCTGTACGATACTGGAAGTTAGCCCCATTCTCGGGGGTAAGCATCATGTCTACATGCTTCGCATCATGATTCAACGTCTCGCGGATCATTACGCCTGCCTTGGCCCAGCCATCCATACGGCTAGTCGACTGTACCTTAACGATGATCTCCATGTTGCCTTTCATGGACTTGTATATATAATTCAGTTGATCTCCATTTCCCCAAATATCCGTAGAGTTGCTGCTCAATGTAAATTGTTTGTTGGAAGAATTGTAGGTGGCATTCCCAGGCATGGAACCGATATTCCGCGCCTTCCATCCAGCTGGCAGCTGAGCCGGATAGTCATGATCCACAGGAGCCGTCCAGCCCGGCGTCGGCCAGGTCTCACGTTCATGGATATTGGCCAGTTCACTTTCTGGCCAGGCCCCGTAGGCAAAGAACGACAGGCGTTTCACGCCCGGATAATTCTCTCGGATGCCCTTATAAATCTCTTGATATTGATCATCGGTCCAGTCATTATCTAGCGTTGCTACAATTTCCACGTCACTACCGCTGATCCGGTCGCTAGTTTCTTTCAGAATGCCGTAGGAAGTACTGTATACCCAATCACTGTTGAAATCCCAGTCATCAAAGTACGCCATGGGTGCGATAAAGTCGATATCTTCTTTAAATTTCGCTACATTCTGTCCAACCTCTGTAAACTCTGGTGGCAAAATGTACACACCGAGTTGCGTATTTGGTTTGGAGGATTGGGTAATATCCGCACGGATATCGCCTACATACTGTCCAATTTGTTCGGTTCTCCATTCATTCCACTGCTCACGCTGAGGGGAATCCGTAGCGAAATCAATATCAAGCGGGGAATACCCGAACTCCGCTTCATATTTAGCAACCGTGTAATTACTGACGTCCATGTTGTAATTATCGAAGCGTATCCAGTCTAGCACAACACCGTCAACAGCATAATTCTCGATCACTTCCTGAATGATGGAACGCTCATACTGTTGCACTTCGTGGTGAATCGGATTGACGAAATACTCGTTGCCGTTAGAACCTGTGAACGGTGTCTGAATCCCGTTAACCAGTGCCTGCATCTGCCATTCCTCATGCGCTAGGAATGCCTGCTGATCATGGAACTGCGGAATCCAGGCATGAACCTTGATTCCTGCGGCATGGGCTGCCGTAACCACCTCCTGCAGTGCATCGAAATTCTCGTAGCCTTGTGCGATAGGTGCGATACTACTCTGATAAAACACACTTCCGGATGGGACCTCATCATCTTCATCCTGCTTCACGTTCATGCTGATGACATCGACACCGTAGCTTGTAGACAACGCGATGAAATTCTGAATATCGGCCGAGTTCTTGAACTGGTTAACGGTTCGTACAATAACTTCCGTCTCGAAAGGGGGATTGATCTCCTGTGCCTTAACCGGAACCGAACCACCCGCGATCGAAGAAACAAACACGAAGCTTAACACTGCTATGAACCTTGATTTTAGCGTAAATGCCATAATCATACCTCCAATATAATAGTCTTATTTAACCTTCAAACAAGCATTATTTCGTCGCGTTGATTTTCTTAACATTTTCCTGCCATTTTTCGGTTCTGAACTTAAGCAACTTATCTAATCCCGCTTTTTCGGTGTTCTTTTTAGCCGTCTCGAGCGCTGACAGCACTCCTTCATCTGATTCCGCCAGAACCATTTGGGCATAAGCAAGGGTATAAATATCCCCAATATTCTGTGCGATGATGCCAATCTCTGTATCTGGAAGCGGATCGGTATTTACGAATTCTGTAATGTCCAGTGCGGTTTTCCAAGTCACCGTGGACTGCGCCACGGTCTCCCATGATTTCTGGTCCGCAGAAAGCATCGCCTCGAGGCTCATTTTGGCCGTATCAATAAAGCTCGTATTCCCCGCCCAGTTAAAGTCCTCGAATTTTCTCATCGTCTCCGTACGTTCGTTAGCAGGAGTCGTCTTGTATTTCTCGTTCGGGATTGGCGCTCCGTCCGCGTCCTCTTCATCCCAGAACAAGCCTTTAGGACCGAAGAAAAGCACCTTCTGTCCCTCCGGACCCGTAATCCAGTCAAAGTAAGCGAAGATAGCCTCTGGATCTTCGGCTTTTTTAGTAATGACATTAACGTTCCAACCCAGCGTCTCAAAGCCACTTAAAAATACATGTGTTTTGTCTAGTCCAGCTTTATGAATCGGCCAAATAATTTCATAACCGCTGTCTTTATTTTTCGCTGTCAGTGCTCGGTGTCCTTCAGCTCCATACGTAGTGATATTGGATTCGACCATGACCGCTACTCGGCTGGTATTGACCTTTTCTTTGACAGCATCTTGCGTTTGTTGTAGCGCATCCTGCGTAATTAGCCGTTCACGATACAACTTATTGATATACAGCACCATCTCTTCGTAAGCCGGATCGTCCAAGATAGATGACAACTTGTCGCCTTCTGGATGTCCCATGAGTGAAATGAACTTACTGGTGGAGTTCTCCCTGAAACCACCATACATAATTTCCAGACCTGCCCCCTTCTCACCAACCTCCAAAGGTACTACATCCGGATACTTTGCTTGCACCATGAGCAAATATTGATACAAATCATCAAAGGTCTCCAATGCCGGTCTACCGAGTTCGTTATAAATATCTTTATTCACCATCCAGCCGCCATTGCCGAATTGACCGGATGTATACCAGTTCGGGATTTGATAGATTTTTCCGTCTTCTGAACGGAGCAAATTCATAGTGGATTCCTTCACATATTTCTTAAAGTTCGGATACTTCTCATAATAATCATCCAGCGCAACGAGTTGCCCTGCCTGCACCAACCGTTCCACTGAAGATCCCCGGTCCGTAAAGATGACATCTGGTAAATCACCACCAACGATCATCGTGTTGAGCTTTTCTCCCGCCGCACCTCCGGATTGTATCGGCTCAACAGTAACCTTACGGTTTTCCTGAATCCATTTTGTTGCCTCGTTATCTCCCCATGGTGATGTCGTCAGCCAGTCGTAGTTTCCATAGAAGCTGAAGGTGACGGGCTTGATCCCGCTGCCGTCATCTGCGGAGACCTCGGTATTCAGATTTTGGTCGCTTGTGTTTGGTGAAGTGTTAGAATTCCCCCCTCCATTACAAGCTGCAAGTAGAAGCACCAGCGAAGTCAGCAAAAGTGATAGCCATTTCATACGTTTACGCATTCTTTCCCCTTCTTTCTTCATAATATGGAGTTTGCTATTCTTTCATTGAACCGATCATTACGCCCTTAACAAAGTACTTTTGGAGAAAAGGGTACGTCAGGATAATCGGAATGGTAGCGATCATCATCGTAGCCATAGTCAGTGACTTCGTGGTAATCGTCCGATTTCGGTTCATGTGATCCAGTGCGATAGCATTCGACGAGCCAATTTGAGTCATAATGTTGGAGTTCATAACCTGCCGAAGAAGGGTCTGTATAGGAAGCAAGTGATCTTTTGTAATATAGATCGCTCCCGTAAACCAATCGTTCCAGTAACCAACTGCGGTGAATAAAGCAATTGTTGCCAGCACCGGGCCGGAGACGGGAATGACGATTCGGAAGAAAATGCCGTAGTTGCTACTGCCGTCGATTTTAGCCGCTTCCTCTAACCCCTCAGGTAGAGCGAAGAAAAAAGTGCGAATGACAATCATGTTCCAGACGCTGATGATACCGGGGATGATCAGAACCCAAAAGGTGTCCAGCATACCTAGAGAGCGAATTAGTAAATAACTAGGAATGAGCCCTCCACTGAAGAACATCGTAATCATGAAGAACACCATATATTGTTTTCGAAAAAGTAATCCTCTCTTGGACATTCCGTAAGCTAACAGGGCCGTGAAGAAGACGGACAATGCCGTTCCACTTACCGTTCTGAGAATGGTAATCAGAAAGGAATTCAACAAGCGATGATCCTGAAGCACAATGTAATAATTCTCCAGGGTAAATGCTCTCGGCAACAAGGTTATACCACCGAGCGCCGTATCGCTCCCTAGATTAAAGGAAATGACCATCGCGTTCCAAAATGGGTACAGCATGAGTAGCGCTAGCAGCGTCAAAAAGATATAAATGCTCCACTGCATGATTTTGTCGCCCAGGCTTAGTTTCATTATTCAGCCCTCCTAAAGGGTTTATGGAGCATTACTTACCAGAGACTAACATCTGCCCGTCGGGCGATTTTGTTAGCCGTTACTAGCAGAATGACACTGATTACTGCCTTGAATAGCCCTACCGCTGTCGCATAAGAGAATCTGGCATTCAATATCCCTACACGGTACACATAGGTGTCGATAACATCGGAGTATGGCCGCAGGATTGGATTGGTTGCCAGCAGTAAAATGTCCTCGAAGCCCGCACTGAGTAGACTGCCGATGGCAAGAATCATAAAGATGATAATAATGGGGGTAATGCTGGGAAGTGTAATCAAGTGAATTTGCTTAAATCGGCTTGCTCCATCTATAGAAGCGGCCTCATATAGGGCAGGATCAATACCTGCAATCGCAGCCAGATAGACAATGCTACCAAATCCGATCTCCTTCCACACATTCACACTTACTAGAATGGACCAGAAGTATTTGGGTAAGGCAAGGAAGTTAACTGGCTCCTGGATTAGATTTAATCGCTCTAGCACATAGTTCACGGTTCCGTTATCAACGGATAACAGCGAAAATGCAAAACCAGATACAATAACCCAGGACAGAAAATACGGTAAATAGCTGACGGTCTGGATAATGCGCTTAAAGCCCATATTCCCGATTTCATTCAGCATTAGTGCCAGAAGAATTGGGGCAGGAAAACAGATGATCAATTTAAACAAACTAATTACAATGGTATTTCGCATCACATTCCAGAACTCCGGCGCCTCGAAGAACATTCTGAAATGCATAAATCCAACCCAAGGGCTCTTCATCATGCCGCCAAAAATATCGTATTGCTGGAACGCCATAACCACGCCATACATCGGAATGTAGCTAAAAATAAATACAAAGATAATTCCCGGCCATACCATGGACTGCAAATCCAATTGACTAGTAAATCTATTCCATATACTCGGTTTCTCGGCCGCTTTCATCCGCTTTTCCTCCTTTGGACCACTCTAGTGAAACAACGGCAAAAACGGTTTGTTCTTCTCCAGCATTTCATCCAGCAGTTGTTCAGCTACGGTGACCGAAGGCATAAGTGGATGATGAACAATAGCCTGCAGAGCCATATCCCGGTCTCCGTGCACTGCCGCCTCGATGGTGAGGCTCTCGTATTGCTTGACCGCGGCCAGTAGGCCTATGACGGGCTGTGGAATTCTGCGCAACGGAATCGGCAGTGGACCTTGTTTGGTTACCACACAGTTCACCTCAATGGAGGCATCGTCCGGTAAGAAGTCAATAATTCCGTTATTCCGCACATTCAACGTCTGGATATCGCGGGAATCATTATAAATGGATCTCATCAGCAGCACTGCCGCCTCCGAGTAATAGGCTCCACCGCGTTGCTCCAGCTGCGTCGGCTTTTCCTTTAGCTCTATATTTCGATACATCTCAAACAACTCTTCCTCTACCTTCTTCACTACCTCAGCGCGCGATCCGGTCGTTATTGCTGCTTCCTTCTGTTCCGCAAGCATCTCGTCAGTCATATAGTAATAGCTCAGATAATAAGATGGGATCGCTTTCAAACCATTCAGAAACCGGTGGTCCCAAGAATCAAATGGCACATTGCTCGCCTTGTAGCCCTGGGGGTAATCAATGAGCTCCTGCAACTTACTCTTACCGTCAATCACAACATCGGATACCCAGTGCAAATGGTTGATGCCGACAAACTCCGCATAGATCTTCTCCACAGGTAGTTCAAAGAACTCGGAGAGCCACTTTTGAAAACCGATCGGCGAGTTGCACAGGCCTACGCTTTTTACCGATGAATATTTATGAACCGCTTCCGTCACCATACCGGCCGGATTCGTAAAATTCAGCAACCAAGCATCCGGAGCTAGCTCCTCGATGTCCTTGCAAATATCCAGAATGACCGGGATGGTTCGTAGACCTTTCATCATCCCTCCGGGGCCAGTCGTCTCCTGACCGATGACATTGTATTGAAGCGGAATTAATTCATCCCATTTTCGCGCTTCCAGCATGCCCACCCGGATTTGGGTGCAGATAAAGTCTGCTCCGGCGATGGCTTCCCTGCGCTCAAGTGTCTCAACCACGCTAATCGGCAATCCCGACTCAGCAATCATACGCTTGCTCAGTTCTGCAATCGTATGTAACTTCTCGTTGCCCGCCTCAATATCTACCAGCCATATTTCGCCAACGGGAAGCTCTTTGTGATGCATGATGATCCCTTCAATAAGTTCCGGCGTATACGACGATCCTGCTCCGATAACAACGAGTTTCAAGGTTTCTTTCATAATAATAGTCCCTCCTGAACCAGTGATAGACGATTAATAACTTCCTGATTTACACGCATGCCGCTGCTTTCCATTGCCAGAACGACCGAGCCTACAACCGGCTCCCGGGTTAGAATCCTTAAAGTGCCATTTGGTGCTGAAAGCTTCACTCTCTGCTCAATGGCCCGCCGGATGATACCCGATCGATCTCCCTTACTCAATAAGCTACCTGCAAGTACGATGTCAAAGGAGTCCTCTTCCATAGCCAATCGGCGAATTGTCGATACCGCTGCCAACCCCAGTTCATCCCCTTGCTTGATCAGCAGTCCGATGGCAACTTGATCCCCTTCATCTGCCGCTTGAAACAGCAACTCCGCAATTTGGGGAGGCAAGTCTCTGGAATGATCTAGGTAATCCTCTCTTAACTCCGAAACACTGGAATAACCCAGCAAATGAATTAAGCGTTCGCTTAAGACAGTCTCTTTCTCTCTTCCTTCATCCGCCCGAAGAACACTTCGGAATACCTCAACACTTAGATCATAGCCGCCGCCGTAATCGCCGAACGAGTAGCCAAATCCACCACATTGGTATGTATCGCCTCGCGGATTCTTACCGGCGCAATTCACTGCCGAGCCACAGATCAGCACGATCCCATAATTACTCTCTGTACCTGCTCGCAAGGCAATCCATGTATCGCAGGAAATCTCAGTTCGGGGAAGGTCAAGCCTGCTGATGATCGGTCGTAAAATTTGAAAATCTACTTCTCTGTCCGCTCCAGCAAGACCGAACCAAGAATACTCCAACTGATCTTTTGTCAGCCTTGACGCCATAATCGCATCCGATACGGCCTGCTGCAAACTGTTCTCCGCCTGACGACGATTCTTTTGATGATTCCCGTTCCCACCTCGGCCCACACCAATGACCTCTCCCTGTTCATTTGCAATCATTGCGTAGGTTTTGCTGCCCCCTGCATCGACTCCCAAAAAGTACTTCACAGTTCGTCTCACTCCTATTATTTAGGTTAATCTTACAGATGCGGTGGATTCCCGCACGAGAAGCTGAGGAGCAAGCTTCGTAACAGCATCCGGAATCACCTCCCCATTGATTAATTTCATTAGTAAATCAACACCAATGCTACCCATTTGCGCCTCAGGTTGTCTGACTGTCGTCAATCGGGGATGAAATTCACCCGCAAACTGCTGATCATCGAAGCCAACAACGGAAATATCCTGAGGTACAAGAATTCCTACCTCACGCAGGGCTTGAACAACCCCAAGAGCAATAAAGTCGTCACCGGAAAAGATGGCTGTCGGTAGCTTATCTTCACGAATCCATCTATTGGCCACCTCATAACCGCTGCTAACCGTAAATCCGCAATATTCCGTGCCGAAGGACGTTAGGCCCGCTTCATCCAGCGCCTGTACATAACCCCGCTTACGCTCCGCTACACTTAGGAACACCGAAGGTCCACCAATATAGGCGATCTGGGTATGTCCAAGGCCAATCAAGTGCTTGGTAGCTTCATACCCCCCTTGAAAGTTATCGACGACGACACTGGGAACATCCTCATGCTCGAACTGGTTATCCAGCAAGACAAACGGAATATTCTTTCTTTTCAACTCCTCCACATATTCCTTTTCCTCAAGCGGAGACAACAGGATAATCCCATCAACGCGGTCCTTCTGAAATAGAAAGTTAGCGCTTTCATCTTCATTCTCAGCTATGGACAGGGCCAAGAAGTAACCTTGTTCTGCCAACTTCCGGTTCACCACGCGTATGACACGGTCATAGAAAGAGTCGTTAAAGTTGGTAATCGACATACCAATGACTCCCGTCTTGCCACGCACCAGACTCCGCGCCGCTGAATTGGGCTGATAATTCAATTCCTCCATAGCATTGAGTACTTTCTGCCGATTGCCCTCACGTACAGAAGGTGCATTGTTAATAACTCTGGATACGGTCACTACAGAGAGCCCCGACTTTTTGGCTACATCATGAATGTTCATCTAAGTTTCTATGCCTCCAAGTTCAAAAGTTTAATCGTTTTAACTTTCATGGTAAATAAAAAAGTTTACTCATCTCACTTCAACTACAATCCGCCTGTGAATAGAACAACAGATATCAGTTCCACCTTTATTTAAAGTATCAGAATTATCTTGAAAGTTTAAAGGTTTATACTTTAGATTTATTTTACAACGATTCCCAATATCCGTCAAGACATAATTTGAGCTGTGACTGAGGGTTCAATACACAACGAAGACCTATGCTAATCTACTTGAAAAAAGAACTTATGGGTACCTTGGCGACCTGTCTCCGTTTGGATACCGAAAGCAATTTGCCGCTTAGAAACCTTTTTTACTGACTACTTAAAGGTACTATGACTAGTTTGCAAGCTAACCCAGTTTTTTGTTATGCCCGGAAACTGAAAAAACATCAAGATTTCAGCCATAATCGGCTAAAATCTTGATGTTTTTATAAAGAGATTATGCAATTTTGCATTCACCATCGTAATTAACAAGTAACTTTGATAGTTCCTGTATTTACAAATAAATGCCTGTTATGCTTTTGGAGGTGTTCCTTCAGCATTCGATAGAACTACATCGATTTGGACTAAAGCATCTTTAAGTAAAGCTGATACGCCAACTGTTCTTCGTGCAGGAACACCGCCTGGGAAGAATGTTGTGTAAACTTCGTCTACAGCATCAATATCTGCGATATTTTTAAGGAAGATATTTACTTTAACCACATCGTCCATAACGTGGTCGATACTTTCTATAATTGCCTTGATATTTTTTAAGCACTGTCCAGCCTGCTCTTTTACACCACCAGATACCAATTTACCAGTTTGAGGGTCCAAAGGTAATTGAGCTGAAAGGTGGTTGTAATGAGAAAACGCTACCGTTTGTGTAGATAGGGAACTCTTTGGTGCATTTTCAGTGTTGTTTGCCCATATAACGATACCATGTCTGTCTTCAACAGCTTGTGGAGGTGTACCATCTCCGTGTGACACCACTGCTTCAATTTGTACCAAAGCATCCATAGGTAACGCTGAAGCTGCAACTATTGTCCGTGCAGGGACATAGGCTACGGCTCTAGCGATAGCCGAGTCTGGGAAAAAAGTTGAATAAACTTCGTTTACAACTTCAATATCTGAGAGGTTTTTAAGGAAGATATTAATTTTAACAATATCGTCAAACGGAACGTCGATACTTTCTACAATTGCCTTGATATTTTTTAAGCACTGTCCAGCCTGCTCTTTTACACCGCCAGCTACCAATCTACCCGTTTTCGGATCGATAGGTAATTGAGCTGAAAGATTATTGTAATGAGAGAAAGACACAGTTTGTGTAGATAGCGTACTTGTTGGTGCATTTGCCGTGTTATTTGTAAGCTTAATGAGGTCGCCCGCTTGTGGTGCGTTTGGAATTGTACCTTCACCATTTGAGACAAGTGCTTCAATTTGCACCAAAGCATCCATAGGTAAAGCTGCAACTGCCACATTCGTCCGTGTAGGAACATAGGTTGGGAAGAATGTTTTATAAACCTCGTCTACAGCGTCAATATCTTTGATATTCTTAACGAATACAGTGATTCTAACAATATCGCTCATAACATGATCGATGCTGTCTACAATTGCCTTGATATTTTTGAAACACTGTTCAGCCTGCTCTTTGATACCACCAGCTACCAATTCACCGGTTTGGGGTTCGATAGGTAATTGAGCTGAAAAATTATTGTAATGAGAAAAAGCTACAGTTTGTGAATATAGACCGATACCGTTTGGAGCATTTTCCGTATTTCTTGCTAATACTGCATTATAGTCGCTCATGATAGTATTCCCCTTTTAGACAAATGTGTTACTAGATAATTTTACTACGAAAACTATTTTAATCCAACATATTTTGTCCCATTAAAATAAAGTCCCGCCATAATTCCTCGAATTCCCCACATATCCATTCACGTTTCGACCCGCTTTTCACTCTTATTATTTACCTTCTTGCAGGATCGCTTCAGGACCGTAAATATGCTGGTCGTTTAATTGAATGGAACTGTTTAAAAGATTAACTTCCATCGTACGGTCTCTCCCAGTAACATGTACGATTCGGGTGGAACATAACACACACCTCAATGTTCGATTAAATCCACTTCACCTACTGATAACGATCTTTTTCAACTCTATGAACGCCACGCATTCCACATGACTTGTCCGCCTGTCCCTTTGCTCATGACTCCCCTTCATTCTAGTCAAATTTACAATCTTTAAGAGGAATGACTTTGGTCTTGTACACAAATTTATAACCTAACCAAACACCTAAGAATAACGGAATCCCAATATAGGAAACAAACGCGCCATACCAATCGATCGTTTCTCCAGTGAAAGCTTTAAAGTTCTGGCCGATAATAACGAACATGCATAATGCAAAGGCAAAGAGTGGACCTAACGGGAACCACTTGGCTTTATAAGGAAGTTCACTTAAATCCCGACCTTGTGCAACGAAAGCTCTACGGAAACGGTAATGACTAATTGCGATTCCAAGCCATGTAATAAATCCGCACATGCCAGAAGCATTCAGCAGCCATATATACACAACCCCATCACCGAAGAAGGAAGCTAGGAACGCAAGCATGCCGACTGCACAAGTGACCAGCAACGCATTAATAGGAATACCGTTTTTGTTTAATTTCTCTAGAAACTTAGGTGCTTTGCCTTCTTTGGCAAGTACCCACAATACACGTGTAGATGCATACATCCCCGAGTTACCAGCAGACAGCACCGAAGTCAAAATGACGGCATTCATAATAGCAGCAGCGAAGGCGAATCCCGCTTTTTCAAAAACAAGGGTGAACGGACTAACTGCAATATTCTCAATACCAGCTTGCATCAAGCTCGGATGTGTAAAAGGAATCAACATGCCAATTACGAAGATTGAAAAAATATAGAAAAGCAGAATACGCCAGAAGATTTGTTTAATGGCCTTCGGTACGTTCTCACGTGGGTTCTCACTTTCACCCGCTGCAATGCCGACAAGCTCGGTTCCTTGGAACGAATAACCCGCTGCCATAAAGATACCAAGAAACGCTAGAAAACCACCATGGAACGGTCCACCATCTAGTGTGAAATTACTGAAGCCAGTTGGCTTCGAGCCGCCCATTATACCAAATATCATAAGCACCCCAACAATCAAGAAGATGATGACAACGGCAATTTTGATCAATGCAAACCAGTATTCCGATTCACCATATCCTTTGACAGACAGTAAATTCAAACCGAAAATAATGGTAAGGAACAATAAGCTCCACAGATAAGAAGGACTATCAGGAAACCAATATTTAATAATAAGAGTTGCTGCTGCAAGCTCAGAGGCAATCGTAATCGCCCAGTTAAACCAGAAATTCCATCCCAAGGCGAATCCCAAAGAAGGATCCACGAAGCGGCTCGCATATGTGTTAAAAGATCCCGATTCTGGCATATAGGTTGCAAGTTCTCCCAAACTAGTCATAAGGAAGTACACCATAATACCCACCGCTATATAAGCAAGAAGAGCTCCCCCTGGACCAGCTTCTGCTATTGCACTACCACTAGCAAGGAACAAGCCTGTACCAATGGATCCTCCAAGTGCTATCATCGTGAGGTGACGAGCCTTGAGCCCGCGTTTCAATTCCTGTGAATCAGTTGCATTGTTTGATGACATTTAAAACACTCCTTAATCATGATGTCGATCCATTGTTCTGGAGTGGGAAATAAGAAGAAACGGTGACTGTCTCTCACAACATACGTTTCTTATGGTCACAAAAAAAAACGCTCACAGAGGTGAACGTTTTATATCATTCCCATCTTATCTTCTTTGAAGATAGCTCATCACAAATCTACTTATCATAAATTTGTGACAGTTCTGCACCTTTCGGCAACAGTCCCAGCCCAATTGCCCAGAGCAGCAATCAAACTTCGGCGGTAGTTCCTTTCAACAGCTTCAATGACGTTCTCTGCGTCTCCACTGATTTACTTCTAACAACCGCGACCTCTACCTCACCATTTGATAGGATGAGGGTTGTATTCAATTTAATTTACAAGAACATTATATCGAACATTGAAAGGGTAAACAATGGTATAAAAAGTATATTAGAATCTAAAACCAAGAGAGAGTAACATAATGTGAAATAAGAGGGTGCTCAACTACTCGGCACCCTTTGTCCTGTAATAATAAAGTAACAAATACTTCACACCCGCCAACCCGCATTCGACCGTTGCCCATTATAATAAAGTCTTGCTACAAACCTTACTTTTTACCCAATTCTCTACTCATTTTGACCGATTTTTCAGGCATTTCCCCACGTTTTTTATCACGTTTTTCTCGATTTATAATAAAGATTTAATAGATCTGTTGTCCCCTAATCGTTGATGGGATGGGGCGGGCTTGGGTCGGGATAGAGTGCTAAGACTTTATTATAACTGGGGGCGGGCGGGTAGTAGCGACTTTATTATAAATGCTACGACATTATTATTGGGCTACACCTCGCGATATAGCACTACCACGCACTCCACATGCACCGTATGTGGAAACATATCCACCGGTTGCACCTCAACCGTCTGATATCCGCCGTCTTCCAGCACTCTCAAATCCCTCGCTAGTGTGGAGGGATTGCAGCTCACATATACGAGTCGCTCCGGCTTCATCTCGAGGATGGTGGCCAGTAGGCGAGGATCGCAGCCTTTGCGCGGCGGGTCAACGACGATGACATCGGCTTCCACGCCTTGTTCTTTCCAACGTGGCATGACATCTTCGGATGCTCCAACCTCGAACTCGACGTTGGTCATGCCGTTAAGCACTGCGTTAGCCCGTGCATCTTCGATGGCTTCGGGAACAATCTCTACGCCATAGACGTGTTTCGCATGTTGAGCTAAGAACAACGAGATCGTACCGATGCCGCAATATGCATCGATAACCGTCTCTGCTCCAGTCAAGCCCGCATATTCGAGTGTCTTGCCATATAAGCGTTCCGTCTGAACCGGATTCACTTGATAGAAGGAGCGTGCCGAGATGGCGAATTTCACATCACCGATATAATCATAGATGACTTCTTCGCCCCATAGGACCTGTGTCTTCTCTCCGAATATGACATTCGTCTGTTTGGTATTGATATTATGAATGATGCTAGTTACAGAAGGCATGGCCTTCGTAATCTCTGCTATCCAAGACTCTACATTTGGAATCTTAGGGCCATTCGTTACGAGAACGACCATCATTTGCCCTGTACGGAACGCGACCTTAACGACAACATGTCGTAGCAAGCCTTGTCCTGTTTCTTCATCGTACGTTGTAATACCCAACTTGCGTCCAATTGCTTTGATATGATTCACAACATCATCATTAGACTCATGTTGAATAAGACATGTCTGCATATCTATAATCCGATGACTTCCGCGTGCGTAGAACCCACTGATAAGCCTGGCTTCGGATTCTCCAATGGGAACTTGGGCTTTATTGCGATAACGCCAAGGATCGCTCATACCAAGCGTTGGAAGCACTCTAATGCCGTCCCCAGCAGGATCTTCACCGTCAACCACATTCAATTTTCCAATACGCGCCAGGTTGTCCATCACTAACTGTCGCTTCCACCCTAATTGTGCATCGTAGTCCATATGTTGTAACTGACAGCCCCCGCATTGATCGTAGATCGTACAAGGTGCTGTAATCCTATCAGGACTTTCTACAACGATTTCTAGTAGCTTGGCATAGCCATATTGCTTCTTCGTCTTTAATACCTTTACACGAACCTGTTCTCCCGGAAGCGAACCCGGCACAAAGAGGGTATAGCCTTCTGCTCGGCCTACCCCTTCTCCGTCATGGTTCATACCGATGATGTCGATGACGACATCATCATTCTTGGATACCGGCAATCCGAGAATAGGTGTCGGATTGCTGCGGCGATCGTATTGTCGACCGCTACGGTTTTTTCTCATGATGCTATATTCACTTCTTTCCTTAACTTATGATTTGGCAAAAATCTGTATATGCTGTTTAAGCATTTCGAATGTTCCCGGCAAAGAGCCACCCAGTTCCCCATCGAGGTTCAATAGCACTTCTCCTGGTGAAGTCACTTCCATATAATCCGTTTGGAAATGAATGACCTTCTTGTCATTTAGATGTTCTCCTCGGATAGCCAGACTAGCCACACGCACGAATTCAGCGAGATTACAGTTCTTCAAGGCAATCACATCAAATAGTCCGTCATCGATCATAGCGTTTGGTGCAAGTAACTCGAAGCCACCTACAGAATTTGTATTCGCGATGAGGAATAGCATGAATTCATCATGCAACGTCTCATGTCCATTCGCTTTAATAATAAGTTCTTGTGGTGAGAGTCTCACCATTTTCTCAATACCTTTGAGATAGTAAGCTAATTGACCAATCAACGTCTTCAACTTACTTGGCACATCATATGTTAACTCGGTAAGTGTTCCACCGCCTGCTATATTTATGAAGTATCGATCATTCGCTTTCCCTACATCAATAGGTCTTGTTTCTTGTGCGATAATTAGATCACAATAATCTTCCCAGTTCTTAGATATACCTAACCCGCGAGCGAAATCATTTGATGTTCCAAGTGGAAACAGCCCTAGCGGGGGAAGATTGGGTTTACCCGCCATGCCATTGACTACTTCATACAACGTACCGTCGCCACCTGCAGCAATGATCATATCGTACCCTCGTTCAATGGCAATGGCAGCTTCACGAGTGGCGTCTCCTTCTTCGGTCGTAGCATGGACTGAAGTCTCAATACCACCACGATCAAGACGTTCTAGGATATCTGGAAGTCTCTTACGCATTTCCTCTCGACCGGAGGTAGGGTTATATATTAATCTCGCTCTCTTCATATTAAGATACCACCTGTTTATATTATTTGATCTTCTGTAACATAGCATAGATTTGTTTATTCAACCAATGCGTTAACAAGGGATGAGGTAACAATGCTTTACCCGTATAACGGTAATCGAATCCATCCAATCGTTGTGGAATAACATTCGAAGTGAAATACCCTTCACTTAGAAAGAGTGGAACAACAATAACATCATAGCCTTGATCTGTCTGCCAATATGACATTTTATCTATCACAGAATCTGGATTTAACAATGCATAATCTACATTAACCATTGTGCTGATGTTACGAATCTTTCCAACTAGTAATGACATTCCATCTTCCCAACGTTGTCTAAATTGATCATAAATACTGCCATGCCCTACAATAAGAATAACTTCTCGCTTAGGATTAACAGATTGAACTTTCGCTTTATCCCATATCATATTCGCAACATCTGTATCATCATCCATCGGAACACCATAATGTATATTAGCCTCAATACGAAAAGGTACAAGATCAGTCTCGCAATCCGCTGTTTTCTTCGCTCCTAAGGCAAATGCAATTTCATCCACATGTGTGCTTCCTGAGGATACAAATAAGGGTATAACGACAATATCAGTCACGCCTTGTTGCTCAAGTGCATCTATTCCATCTTGAATCAATCTATTCTCTACGATCTCCAAGAACGAAACCGCCACAGGAATACGATCCTGTAGCGGTAATTGATGGACAGCCATATCTACTAATTCTACCCAAGATGTTTCTCTAGAACCATGGCTGATAATTAGAATACCTGGCTTCTTCATCATTACCGCCCTAATCGTTCCAATGACATTTTATACCCTTCGTTACCATAATTCAAACAACGCTTCACACGAGAGATGGTAGCTGTACTTGCACCAGTCTCTGCCTCAATTTGATTATAAGTAGATCCTTTACCTAACATGCGAGCTACTTCTAGTCTTTGTGACATGGACTGCATTTCGTTCACCGTGCACAGATCATCAAAGAATACGTAACATTCCTCTATATTCTTAAGACTTAATACAGCTTCAAATAATTGATCTACGTTCTTGTCATTGAGTTTCTTTAATTGCATATTTTATCATCCCCTACTATTACTATGTATCCCCATTGTACTTTAGTCGATGTGATATTTTCAAGCATTAACGATGTCACGCACTAAAGAAGTGAAATTTATAAGAATAGATTCTTACTATATCAAGCGATATCAACTAACTATAGCCAGATGGGCACAAGCCCTTTTCCGCTCTTATCCCGTATTATACAGGCATTCGCCCTTACATTATGTTCGCCTACCACATACAGTGTTGTAAACCAATCCGAAAAGGAAAGTGATAATCATGGCTGAGCATTATCATCGTAATTCTCCGAGTAACCAACGTTCACTCGGTCCTTTCTCTTCGCCTTCATATAATAGTCCGTATCCCGGAATTGATTCTATGGGGGAGATTCCTACCATTGAACCTTCTGGTATTACACCGTTACTAGGAAATGGTGGCTTGAATGAATTAGGAACAACCGAATATATGAATCCGGCAGTTGCTGCAACAACGACAGTCTTACCCGCTGCGAAATCAGCAAGTGGGTTCTCTCTTGCAAATATTGGAGAACTTAAAGGCGTCATCGATCGAATGGGAGGTATTGATGGTATCGTCGCCTCCATGGGCAAATTCCAAAAAGTGATGGCAGGTGTCACACAAATGGCTCCCATGATCAAGCTCATGATGGGGTCTATAGGGAAAGGCAAGAAAAAGGCGTCCTCTGAAGATAAAGATAGTCTATACTATACACCACCTAAACGCCGTCGCAAGAAGTCCTCAACCTCTAAGCGAAAACAAGCTACAGGTCGAAAGTCCAACAAGAATACGAAGCGGTTCAAGAAACGTTTGACGAACAAGAGGTAAACAGATTCTTCCATAAGCATGATCTTTCGTTTATAATGATTTGCAACCCCATTTGGGGTTCTTTTTTATGTGTTATAAATTATCACCTTTACTTAAACCACCCACGACGTATGAACCAGAGTACCATGCCACCACCAAGCAGGAACATTCCTATCATGACAAAGTAATACCCATATGGCCAATGTAGCTCTGGCATATGATCGAAATTCATCCCATAGATACCCGCTATCAATGTCAAAGGCATGAACACAGTGGTGATAACCGTGAGTGTCTTCATAATGGCATTCATCCGGTTAGAATTAAGGGAGATATAACTATCTCTCAGATCAGCCGTCATTTCACGATCCGCCTCGATCATATCCGTAAGCTTAATCAAATGATCATATATATCGGCAAAATACATCATGTGCTCCCCACTATTCTTAATGTGGTTAGAATTTATGATCCGATACATCAGATCACGCATAGGAACGATGGTGCGTCGAAGCTTAAGAAGCCTTCCTCGTAGATCAAACACTTGATTCATTAGATCTTCCACCGATTCGTTACTACCTTCATTCTCAAGCTCAGCTAATTCATCCTCAATACTATATAACGAAGGGAAATAGCGATCTACCATCATATCCATGATCGTGTAGGCACAACCAATTGGGCCTCGAGACCAAATCTTACGTTCATGGGCATGTTGAATCACTTGTTGCCAAGCTTCATCAATCTCGCTGAGTTGTTGGTGATGAAAGGATACGAGGAGATTATGGTTTAAGAATAGATCCACTTCAACAGCCTTTAAAGTCTCGGGATTCAATGCATGCAGAACAAGAAATTGCAATTCATCATAGAAATCTAGCTTGGGTCTTTGTAATACAAGCATACAATCTTCTATGGCCAGTGGGTGAAAATGAAAGTATGTCTCCAGAAGTGATGCCTCTTTGGCAGTAGGTGAACTGAAATCTACCCACATCCATGCGTAATCCTCCATCTGAATCTCTTCTAATGGAATCCCTATCTTGACTTCATGAGAATGAGTAATGGCCATTGTTCTAATCATCAGTTCGTCCTTTCTAGTCATGTTCTTTGCATGATATAGATATAAAAAAAAGCCAACCTTCAGCGATTGGCCTTATCTTTAGAATAAAATTTTGAATATTAATCCTGCAAGCAGTCCTGAGATTGGAATCGTAATGAACCATGTGATAATAATTCTTCCAGCCAATGACCACTTCACTTCAGATACGCGTTTCGCACTACCCACACCTAGTAATGCAGATGTAATGGCATGTGTTGTACTTACAGGCATATGAAGTACTGTTGCTGTTAAGATGACAGAAGCTCCAGTCATATCTGCTGCGAATCCATTAATCGGTTCGATTTTAAATATCTTAGTTCCCATCGTTTTGATGATTTTCCATCCGCCGACAGAGGTACCAAGCGCCATAGCTGTTGCCGCTGATAGTTTAACCCACAACGGTACTTCTAATGTATCTAACCGGCCCGATGTCACAAGAGCAAATGTTATGATACCCATCGCCTTCTGTGCATCGTTCGTTCCGTGAGTGAATGATTGTAGTGCTGCGGTCACGATCTGCGCAGAACGGAATCCTTTATTTACGGTGTGAGGACTTTTATTGGCAAATATCCATTTCAATACCGTCATAACAATATAACCAACGACAAATGCAATTAATGGCGAGAAGATGAGAACCTTAACGATACTAAGAAAACCTTCCCATTTCACATGATCAGAGCCTGCCCCCACGAGAACTGCACCTGCTAGAGCACCTATTAAGGCATGTGATGAGGACGAAGGAATACCGAACCACCAAGTCACCAGATTCCAGATTATCGCGGCGAGTAGAGTTGCAATAACTACCTCTATCCCATTATCCAGTGTCGCAGGATCTGCAACACTTCCACCAATAGTCTTAGCTACACCAGTAAACATCATAGCACCAAGGAAGTTCATACAAGCAGCCATAATAATAGCTACTCTTGGCTTCAAAGCACGAGTAGAGACGGATGTTGCAATCGCATTCGCCGTATCATGAAATCCGTTGATGAAGTCAAATGCTAATGCGAGAAAGATAACAATACCTAAAACAAATAATGATGTCTCCATGTTCCTAAACTCCTTAAGAATTACTCATAATAATCGATTCCAGCATATTGGCCACATCTTCACACGTGTCCGTCGTTTGTTCTAGACGTTCATAAATTTCCTTCTTCTTAATCAATTCAATCGGATCGCTAACCGTCTCGAACAAATTCTTAATACAAATTCTTAGCAATTCGTCACCTTGGTTCTCAAGGTCATTCAAGCGAATCGTGTATTCCCGTATAGCAAGCAGTTTTTTCTGAGATAGCAAATGAATCGCTTTTTGTATTTCATAAGCTGATTGACGTAATATCTCTGCAAATGCAAGGATATATTCATCTGTTTCATCAAAATTATACATATAGAATCGAGATGAAGTCGCTTCAAGACCATCTATAACGTCATCCAAACTAGATGTAAGAGCAAGAATATCATCTCGATCAATCGGTGTTATAAAGGTTTTGTTAAGTTCTAGAATAATAATATGTGTGAACTCGTCACATTCAGACTCATACTTCTTCATTTCTGTGAAAAACGCATTCACATCTTTAACATTACCTACATTTTCAGCAAAATAATCAGCAGCTTGTACGATCTTATCTGCCATATTCTCCATCGTCTCAAAAAAAATGTCCTTCTTCTTCAATCTCATTTGATTACCCCTTTACAGAAATATTGCCATGCCTACAGCCTTTAAACTCCGATGACAACCCTGTTATTCTACCACATTTATAAACTAAATTGTGAAATCAAAATTGCATTGTTTTCAGAGCTAGCCTGTATATTTTACAATAGCATATTTTTCGTGTCAAAAGTCATTCTTTTGTGACAATTTATTCGACTTTCATTCCGTGCTGGAAGAGTTGGATACTTTGACATGACTGTCAAAAGAAGGGTTATTGGGAACGATGTTGATATAGGTTGTTCCAGGTACGAACGGTATCTCTATATTGTTATGAATAAAGCGAATGACATCCCCTTTACGATGAATCCAGCTCCCCTTCATCATACGACCCTGTTGAAATATTAGCGCTTCGCCACCTTGATTGATATCAACAGAGATTCTTCCAATATCATCGAGCACCTTGTGGTCCGCACCCATAACAATAACGTTCGCAGCTTCAAGTTGCAGATTTGTCGTCAAATCGATATGCGACTTATGGTTAATGAACCGTTTATACTTTTTAATCGTGTCATCATATTCATAGGTTACAGCGTAACTTTTCTGTAGAAAGGTAATATCAATCTTCTTAGCTTCGTCACCTGAGATGACTTCATTACCATCCCTGAACTCATACGTGGGGATGGTCACCTCTTGGGCATATTTCAATTTATCAGCGCCTGCTCGTAGCTTGTCCGTATCTGAGTATAAATTATGCGGCGCTTTACGACTCTTATCTCTCCAAAAGAAGTAACCTGCTTTGCCTATCTCATCCAAGTCCTCTTTCTTCTGTCTCTGTATGATGGCATAGGCTTCTGGACTTCCTCCAGCATGTACGAGCAAGCCGTTATACATCTCTCCAATTTCAATGAGATACGGTCTAATACTACGAATGGGACCTACGGTAACTGCATCCGTATTACTTTGATAGATAGCAACAAGCCGTGTAATTCCACCTTCTGCAAGCACTTCATAGACAATATCTGCCTTACTAAGCCCTGACTGAGGTCTGGCTGCGGGCGCATTATTAACCATCACAGCGATGGGGCGTGCATTTGTTGGAACGTCTACAGGTAGTCCTGTTAATAGAGCTGTATGTACAATTGGAGGTATATCTTCAACCACATCATTGTCTTCTACAATGGGTGTTGGATTCTCAATCGGTAAGATTTTTGTTTCTGTTTCGACATTTGCGCACGATGTAATCATCAAAGACATAAGTACAATAAGTAACATATGTTTGATTTGCAATCGATTCATCAGATTATGGTTCCCCCTTATAATATATATTTTCTCTTCTTCTCATTTAATCACAAAAGAAGTTCCTTGTCTGTCCTTACTCGCTAAGAATACTAATAGGGACAGCCGTCATAGCATGTGTTACTCCACTAAATGTAGACACAAAGAAGAGCAAGACTTATGGATAAGCCCTGCTCTTCTATGGTAGATATAGTTCTATGCTTCACTCTTGTTCTCAACATCAAGTTGATCCGATTCTGCGCCAAACATCCAGCAATTCAGACTAATATTGCCATGCTGATAATCTTGAAATAGCCGTTTCGCCTGACGTTCATCATCTGCTGCGCCCATCGCATAGAATATCGGAATGAAGTGTTCTGCTCCGTAGTGTGGAACAGCTTGATCCGCATTAGGCGCTATCTCTTGATATTCAAATAAGGATTTCAAGTTCCATTGCTCTAGTTGTTCAGCGACCCAATTGTCGAACTCAACGGCCCAAGGATCCGGCTGATCGCTATGCTTAATTTTTCTAAGATTATGGACAAGTCCACCACTAGCGATGATTAGCACGTCTTTCTTACGAAGCTCAGCCAACATACTTCCTATCTTATATTGTTCCTCTGGTGTGCGTGTTGAGTCTACAGAGAGTTCTACGACTGGAATATTAGCTTCTGGATACATCTTCTGGAGAATAATCCACACCCCATGATCAAGCCCACGTCCACGTTCGTTGACATATTTCAGATTATTTCTTTTGAAAATGTCTTCTAATTCCTTATTCAGTTCAGGATCGCCTTCCACAGGATACGTAAGCTTATACATTTCCTCTGGAAATCCGTAGAAATCATGCATCGTACTGTGTTTATCATCTACACTCATCGACTGATCAGGTGTATCCCAATGTGCTGAGAAGACTACGATAGCCCTCGGTTTCTTGAATTGAAAGCTGAGTTTTTGTAGGAATTGAGTATATTTATGATCTTCTAGGGCTAGCATCGGTGAGCCGTGAGCTACAAATAGAGAAGGTAATGTCATTGATGTCAACCTCCATATATCAGTATGTGTTGCTAGTCACTATTTTACAGCTTATGGAGGCATCTTGACAATAAATATGATCTAATGATTCATATTTAATCCTCCAATGTCTATAATCCTAATATCATTTTGGCTACACTGAAATAGATAACTAGTCCCGTACCGTCTACTAATGTTGTTATTAAAGGTCCAGAGATGACGGCTGGATCTGCCTTGAATTTATGCAGGATAAGTGGCAGAATAGCAGCTACTAGTGAGGCCCACAGCACAATGAGCATCGCTGTAATCGCAACAACATAACCAATATCCGATCCGACACCGAGCATGGATGCTCTTAGAAAGGCTATCAATGAAATCGTAGCCCCTGTTAAGAACGAAGTACTAAATTCTTTCTTGACCACTTTTAAAATATCTCTAAAGGCAACTTCTCCTACAGCAAGGGCACGGACCAACGTAGATACCGTCTGAGTTCCTGTGTTCCCACCTGTACCCACTAGCAATGGAATAAAGAATGCTAGTGATATGACTTCCGATAGCGTCGCTTCATAGTACCTTAATACAGAACCTGTATAGGCTTCGGCAACGAATAAGATCAATAACCATACGATCCTCTTCTTGTATAAGTGAAACACAGAGGTTTTGAAATACGTACGATCTAACGGTCGGCTTCCCCCGAGCATTTGAATATCTTCAGTTGCTTCTTCTTTCATGACGTCAATGAGATCATCGACGGTGATCGCCCCAATCAGCCTAGACTCCGTATCTACAACAGGAAGAGCGACCAAGTCATAACGGGACAGAAGCACTGCAGCTTCCTCTTGTTCCATGGTTGCGGGAACAGAAATGGCTTCATCCATAATCTCTTTCAATAACGTCTGTGGTGCCGCTAATATAATTCTTTTCAAAGAAACAACACCTACTAGCTCACCCATTGTTCCGATGACGTAAATATAGGCCATAATCTCAGCATCATGCCCAACCTTACGTATATGTTCCAATGTTGTCTCGATCGTCCATGTGCTAGTTGCAGCAATATAGTCAATGGTAGCTAGACTTCCCGCGGTCTCTTCTGGGAATGTCATCAGCGTTAGAACTTTCTGACGATAATCCGCTGGAAGTAGATCTAATAATTTCTCTGCCTGATAACGATGTATGGCTAACATCATATCTACGACTACGTCACCCGGCATCTCATAGAGTACCTTGGAAGTTAATTCCTCTTTTAGATGATAGAGAATTTGATATTGTAATAAAGGATCTAGATATTCAAGTATTTCAGCAGACTCCCTCGATGGAAGCAGTTCAACGAATTTCAGTTGTTCTTCTCGATCCAATAATTCTAGACTCTCTGCGATATCAATGGGTCTGAACATTCCCAAGAACATAGCAATTGAATCATGATCAGATATGCTGATCATCTCACGCATTTTTTGCAAATTTATCATATCATGTACCCCTTCAACGTTATGGTAATGACAGCATCATTCCTACTATGATACCGTCATTACCCATAACAGGCAAAAGTGAATGCTAGTATTCGACTCTATTCACGTCTTTATTCATCCATACATTGCATTCGATCTTTCATATTCTTATACTTGAATTACAAGTAAGGCGTTCGTAGATAGGAGGGGTTGCATTGTCCATCAAGAAAATGATTAAAGAAAACAATACGTTACGTGAACACATGAATCCTACGAATAAGGATTATTATGAAGATATCGTTGTGTATGTCCGTAGTAGCGGAGTCGATCGAACACAAAGTGAACAGATGTTATTGAAGCTAGCCCATGAAGTACTAGACGCGCAACACAAAGGCATTACTGCACGTCAATTATTAGGTGAAGATGCTGAAGAATACAGTCGAACACAGATCTCAACCTTTGCCATACAAAAGACAATGACTGGTTTCCCCTATTATGTAATGATTGCGTGGGTTGCATTAAGTTTATTCTTCTTTATGGAGGCTATCGTAGGTTTCACTGTGCTGTGGATGAAAGGCTCCGTGTCTAGCTTCAACCAGATCAGCTTACTAACCATTATCGTTATTGCCGTAGGTTCTATTCTACTAATAGAATCTGTTACCAATTTATTAAATAAAGGGGGAGAAGATGGGGAAAACAAGAAACCAACCATTAATTTAATGACTATCGGAATATACGTTGTCATTATGGTTGTTATCTTAATGATTGGTTATATGATTAGAAATCTATTACCCGTCTTTACGATTCAGCCTTGGGTTAGTCTGATTATTGCTTCAATCGGTTTACTAGGTTGGTTCATACTATTCAAAAGGAGGAAATAACCTAATGAAAATGAAACGAATGACAGCGACAGCAACCATCATTGCATTAACACTTACCATACAGGCTTCCTTGCCCGTCATTATGGCGGATCAAGCGGGGACTTCCACAAGTCCATCTACTCACGACAATGCTGTATCGACTAAATATATGATCAATAAAGATCGTGCACAACATGTGTATAATACTTTTGTGAAGCAAGTACAACAACCTAACCACCTTAAGCAGTCACATGACTTTATGAAATCTCACATTTATGAAGTTACGCCTTATCAAGCAACTCTGATGACCCTTCGATTGGAGAATGCACTTCAAGCGCAATGGCAGAAGTGGAGCGACCAATTCTTCGCTGACTCCATCCAGAATAAATTAGTTAAAATATATATACCTAAAGATACATTAAGCACACTAATCGCACGTACGACGAACCAAGAGTTACGGAATTTTCTGCAGGGTGCATTAGATAGTGGATATAAGCTTGAGACTGCAGAGGGGATGTTCTTCCCTGAGATCGATTATGAACGGTTTGCTAAGTATCGTCCTTATGTCATGAACGATATTAAGACTTATATCGATATTATGGCTGTAGAATCGGCTAATCCGCCAGCAAAGGATGCTGCACTCGTTATTAGTTGGGAAGAGATCACCAAACGTGCCTTATCACAAGAAGCTTTTGTCCAAGCACATCCGAACTCCAATCGCACAATACAGATAGATAACTTATACCAGAGCTATGTAATCAATACGGCATATGGTCTGAATAACACACCATTATTCGATTATGACTCACACGTAATGGATGCAAAAGCCAAAGATACTTATCTATCTCTTTTAGCGAATAGTGATATCGGAAATAGTGGTTATCTAAAGAAGCTTCAATCATTTATGGATGTTCTAAAATCCAATAACTACAAGTTAAATGATAGCGTACAGAAACATCTGAAAGAACATTATCCCTTCTCTTAGTAACAGTCACTCGATAAAATAAAAAAGCGCTCTTCTTGGCACCGTGAAGTTATGTTCATTCACGGTTTCGCTCAAGAAGGGCGCTTTTATAATCTTACTTAATAGGAACCACTTCTTCCGATGCGTGGGTTATGCTTAATGGTTCGATGATCTTAGGTCTTCGACTCGCAATAAAGACGCCAACCAGAATAATCATCAGTCCAAGGATCAATGTCCACTTGATATGCTCGTTCAACAAGGTGACTCCCCAAATGACCGCTGTGCATGGGACCAAATACGTCACCATCATAGCAAACTCCGGGCTTCCTTTCTCCACAATATAATAGAACAATATATAGGCAATCCCTGATCCGAACACGCCTAATCCTATAATCATGAGTAGATTTGAACCTGTCGTCACATGTGAGAAGGAGATTCCTTCCTTAGCGAACGCCATGCTTCCACTTCCGATCATGGTACATAGAAGCGTTCCAAACGTCATCTGATACATGGAATAACCCTTGGTGATGAGCTTCTTAGATAGTTGTGTACCAAATGCATAACAGATGGTCGCTAGAATCATACACCCAACGCCGGTTACATCCATCGTAACGAGCGTTCCTGGATTGATATCGAGTAATACAATAATACCTATGGTTGCTATCCCTATCCCGAGCCATTGCCTTTTATTAGATACAGAGCCAAAGAATAATATTCCCACAATAATCGTCCACACCGGTGTCGATGCATTCAACACACTCGCCATACTGCTTGGCAGACGTGTCTCGCTATAAGCAATAAGTGCCCATGGTATAGCCGTATTAATCAAGGCCATGCTCGCCATCGGTATCCATGAGATCGTTCGAAATCCAAATGGCTTTCTTAATACAAGCATGATCAATATGATGATGCTAAGTCCCGCTCCTGATCTTAAGAATGCGATACTCCATGGACCAAAGTCGTGAAGAAGTATTTTGATAAAATAGAATGAACCGCCCCATATGAGACTGAGTGTTATAAGTGCTATATATACAAGACGTGACAATCGTACTCCTTCTTTCTCATCAGATCACACAACATTAAAATAATAGATTAAATAAGTTCGCATCTTTGCTAAGTTCTTTATAATCAAACCCTTTACGATCCAACCGTTCAATTAATGCGCCATAGTCTTCTTTAGAGTCCAATTCAATGCCTACAAGTGCTGGACCATTCTCTTTATTATGTTTCTTCGTGTATTCGAAATTCGTGATATCATCATCGGGTCCTAACACATCCTCAAGGAATTCCCGGAGTGCGCCTGCACGTTGTGGAAAGTTAATCATGAAATAATGCTTAAGCCCTTCATAGATAAGAGATCTTTCCTTAATTTCCTGCATACGAGCGATATCATTATTTCCACCACTAATAATACAGACAACCGTTTTCCCAACAATCTGCTCACGATATAAATCCAGTGCAGATACAGTCAGCGCGCCTGCAGGCTCAACAACGATGGCATTCTCATTATATAATTCTAGAATCGTAGTACAGACTTTCCCTTCAGGCACCTTCAAGATATCATCAAGTGTACTGGCACATATCTCATAAGTTAAGTTCCCTACACGCTTGACTGCAGCACCATCCACGAATTTATCTATCTCATCTAACGTGACCACTTCATTACGACGTAATGCCTCGCTCATGGATGCCGCACCTAACGGCTCTACACCAATTAACTTCGTCTGTGGACTAACCGTTTGGAAATACGATCCTATCCCAGCGGCTAATCCTCCCCCACCGATGGTCACAAATACATAGTCAGCTGGCGTATCAAGACTCTCCATCACTTCCATAGCAATGGTACCGTTTCCTGCAATGATTCGGGTCTCGTCAAAAGGGTGTATAAACGTCAACCCATGTTCATCACAAGCCTTCATAGCTTCTGTGTATGCATCATCATACGTATCCCCCGTAAGTATCACTTGTACGTTCTCGCCACCGAATCGACGTACTTGTTTCACTTTTTGGTTAGGTGTTGTACTAGGCATGTATATCTTCCCTTGAATACCTAGTGTTTTACATGAAAAGGCTACGCCCTGAGCATGATTCCCTGCACTTGCACACACGATACCCTTTGCTAATTCTTCCTCAGACAGATTGCGTATCATATTATAAGCACCACGTATTTTGAATGAGCGTACGATTTGTAAATCTTCTCTTTTCAGAAATACTTTACAATTATATTTAGCCGACAGTACCGCATCCCATTGTAATGGTGTACGCACAATGACTTCTTTCAAAACATGATGAGCCCGAACAATTTCCTCCATCATCACATGTCCAACTTTTGTATCCTTATTTGTTTCTTTCATATTTCTTCTCACTCCAATAGTTATGAAACAACGTCTTACGCTGTTTATTTTCTAATTCCCATCTTCATACCCTACTCTTTTCGAACCTATATTTCAAGCAATCCATGTCACACGTATGTATGATGCAATAAATATGATTGACATATAATTCGTGGAGCGTTACGATTTATTCTTTGTTAGTTCTACATTATCATACAGTTAGATGAGAGCATCATTGAGTATGAAAAAGGCGGCCACACTATGAAAAAGAAATCTATCGATATCCTACACATTATGGTAGGAACTTTTCTCTTCGCATTAGCAGTAAATATATTCGTCATTCCAAATGAATTCGGTGAGGGCGGCGTAACAGGTCTGACCATCATCTTCTATTATCTTTTCCAATGGTCTCCAGGTCTGGTCAACTTAATTATCAACGCTTTCTTACTCTTGATAGGCTATAGATTCTTGGACAAGCAAACGACAATCTACACGATTATTGCTGTACTATTTAATTCCCTATTTCTTCATTTAACCGAAGATTGGAGTATCTCTTCTAACGAATTGATCGTGAATGCCGTTTTTGGAGGGATGTTCACAGGTGTTGGTATCGGGATGATTGTACGTGCGGGTGGTACTACTGCTGGCACTGTGATTCTAGCACGAATGACTAATAAATATTTGGACTGGAATATTAGTTACTCTCTATTATTCTTCGATTTAATTGTTGCTTTCTCTTCTTATTTCATTATTGGAGCAGAGAGCTTGATGTTTACGATTATCATGTTATATGTAGCTACTAAAGTGATGGACTTCCTTATTGAAGGACTGAATCCCAAGAAAGCTGTCATGATAATATCCCAAGCACAAGATCAAATCGCGGAGAAAGTCACGATATGTATGGAAAGAGGGGTCACTGTTCTCTCGGGACGTGGCTATTACACCAAATCCTCCAAAGAAATTCTTTACATCGTTATCAGCAAACAAGAAGTCTCTACGCTTAAAAAGATCGTGAAATCAATTGATGTTAATGCTTTCGTTACCATTCACGATGTGCGTGATGTGTTTGGGGAAGGGTTTGTTGACATTTCGAAATAATAATTGGAAAACAGTTCATTTAACAGCATCTATGGCCGCTACGCGAATGGATTATCCTTACGATCGCTGTTGAAATGGGATTTCTTGATTATGAATATTATTGTAGTAGATATCCCATTTCAAAGGCGAGCGCTTCGCTTCTTCAAGACAATTCCATTCGCTCCGCTCAGACATGCTGTAGATTCAACCACTATTTTCCAATCGATTAATTTGCTCTATTAGGTATAGAAAGAGGCTTTACTAAGATTAAAGTGTGCGCCTTAGAAAAACATTGGATCAACCCTTGGGTAGATCCGATGCATTCTAGGGGGTGCACTTTTTTTGTGCCCGCACAAATTGAAAAGGCTGACCCTGTGGAATACAGGAATCAGCTTATAGGTTGAATGGACTTGAATCTACAACGGAGAAGGCGGAATCATTCTGGAAAAGGGAAGCGTTCACCTACAAGCTTTCCAACGGAAAGCTACTTCGGAAGCTTATGCTTTGGCCCCGGATTTCAACCTTGTTCATAGCGTTCAGAAGAAATCGGAGGGCAACAGCGATCGGAAGAATGATCCGCATGCGTAGTGATGCATAGGCTTCTACATGTTGGATAGTACCGTTGTTCTTTTAATGCCTACAAAAGTGCTTTGGCAGCGATATCGGAACGTAGTTGTTTGCCATCAAACTGAATATTCGCAGCCGATTTATACGCATGTTCACGAGCTTGAGAAATATCTTGCCCAAGACCAACAACGCCTAGCACACGCCCACCATTCGTGACCCATTCGTCCTTGTTATTCTTAGAGGTACCCGCATGAAATACGAGTGTCTCTTGGACATCTTCAAGTCCATGAATGGTAATTCCTTTGTGATAGGCTGCAGGGTAGCCCTGTGATGCGAGTACTACACAGACGGCCGCTTCATCACTCCACTGTATATCGATATCTGCCAATGTTCCGTTCACTGCAGACATCATAATGGCTAAGAGATCACTCTTCAATCGTGGTAATACAACCTGTGTCTCAGGATCTCCAAACCGAGCATTGAATTCAATCGTCTTTGGTGTTCCATCTGGAGAAATCATCAACCCGGCGAACAGTACACCTCGGAATGGACGACCTTCAGCAACCATAGCGCTCGCAGTTGGCTTGATGATCTTCTCAATCGCCTCTTCAATAATAGAAGATTTAATATGTGGAAGTGGGGAATACGTTCCCATCCCCCCTGTATTAGGCCCTTGATCATTATCGAATATTTGCTTGTGATCTTGAGCTGCCACCATAGGGCGAACGGTCTCTCCATCCACAAATGCGAGAATCGACATTTCTTGACCCGCTAGGAATTCCTCGATAACGACATGCTTTCCCGCATCACCGAATACTTTGCTCACCATAATGTCATAGAGTGCTTTCTCTGCTTGCTCCATGGTAAAGGCGACGGTTACCCCTTTACCTGCGGCTAATCCATCTGCCTTAATCACTATAGGCACTTGTTGTGATTGCAAATAAGCCAAGGCAACATCGTAATTGTTGAATTTCTCATAAGCGGCTGTAGGAATATTATATTTATGTAATAAATCTTTCATAAACGTCTTACTTCCTTCGATCGCCGCGGCATTCTTACGGGGTCCAAACACAGCAATATTCTCTGCTTCAAATGCATCCACAATACCATCCACTAGAGGATCATCGGGACCAATAACCACCAAGTCAATCTTCTTCTCTTTGGCAAAAGCGGTCAAAGCATCGAATTCATTTACACCAATAGGTACACATTCTGCTATCGTTGCAATTCCAGCATTACCGGGCGCGCAGTATATGACTCCAGCCTGCGGACTCTTCGCAAGCGACCATACGATGGCATGCTCACGACCTCCACCACCAACGACCAATATATCCATATTTGCCTCTCCCTCTACGACTTTATTTTCTAATTAGAATCATCCAAATCTATTATTCCTTAGTGTTTAAAGTGACGAACCCCTGTGAATACCATCGCAATACCATATTTATTGGCTGCTTGAATGGATTCATTATCTTTGATCGATCCACCCGGTTGGATAATTGCCGTAATGCCTGCTTTCGCTGCATATTCAACTGTATCTCCCATAGGGAAGAATGCATCGGATGCCATAACGGAACCGTTCGCTTTATCAGCCGCTTGCTCAATAGCAATCTTGGCTGAACCGACACGATTCATTTGTCCTGCACCAACACCAACCGTCATGTTGTCCGCTACCAGTACGATCGCATTAGACTTAACATGCTTAACTACTTTCCAGCCCACCAATAGTTGTTTCAATTCCTCTTCTGTTGGTTTACGGTCTGTCACGATATTCAAATCTGAACTCTTCACAGCGTGAACATCACTCTCTTGTACGACCATTCCACCATCGAATGAAGTCATCAGGAATTGACTCTTTCGATCTTCTGACGAACCGAACTCACCCATCTTCAATAGGCGTAAATTCTTCTTCTTCGTGAGAATTTCAAGAGCTTCAGGTGTGAAGTCTGGTGCAAGTATAATTTCTAAGAACACATCTTTTAACAAGTCTGCCGTATCCGCATCAATCGTACGATTCGCTGCCACGATGCCTCCGAAGATGGACGTTGGATCTGCTTGATAAGCTTTTTGATACGCTTCACACACATTCTCTCCGATACCCACACCACATGGATTCATATGCTTCACCGCAACAACAGCTGGTTCATTAAATTCTTTGACTATTTGTAGAGCTGCATTCGCATCATTAATGTTGTTATAAGACAATTCTTTCCCATGAAGTTGCTCAGCCGTTGTCAATGTTCCTTGTGCAGCCAACGGTTTACGATAGAATGCACCTTGTTGATGAGGATTCTCTCCGTAACGCAAATCTTGTATTTTCTCATAAGTTACCGTTAGACGCTCCGGTAATGGATCGCCTGTTACGTTCGATAAGTAGTCAGCGATTAGAGCGTCATAGGATGCCGTATGACGAAATACCTTTGCAGCTAGACGCTTACGTGTGGCAAGCGTGGTATCTCCATCTTTACGGATTTCATCAAGCACTGCGCTATAATCATTAGCATCTACAACCACACTCACAAATGCATGGTTCTTTGCACCTGAACGAAGCATAGTCGGACCACCGATATCAATGTTCTCGATCGCTTCTTCATAAGATACATCTGGCTTAGCAATGGTCTCTTGGAACGGGTAGAGATTCACAACTACAAGATCAATATATCCAAGATCCAATTCCTTCATTTGTTGTTGATGTTCTATGTTATCACGCACAGCTAATAGCCCGCTATGTACAGCAGGATGCAATGTTTTAACACGTCCATCCATAATTTCTGGGAATCCCGTAACTTCGGATATGCCGATAACTGGAATCCCCTCTTTAGCAAGTAGACTGCTTGTTCCACCTGTCGAGATGATCTCCACACCTAATGCAGATAATTCTCTACAAAAATCCACAATCCCCTGTTTATCCGACACGCTGACTAACGCTCTTTTTATACTCACGAATTGAATCCTCCCCTACATATATTGATGATTTTCGACCAGTCCTCTGTCATTCTACTTATATTATTTCCCGAGAAATATCAAAAAACGTATATTCTCATCACCTATGCCTAATCAACACTACTTAGTTGGCAATATCGTTACCTGTCTGTCGTTCAATTGTACGCGTCCAGCTGCGAACCATGATACGACACGAGGATATAATTCTTGTTCAATGGCATGTATGTCACTTGTTAGAACATCTAGGTGCGCATTAGGATTAATCTCGATACTCTTCTGAGCAATAATAGGTCCCGTATCCATTCCTCCATCAACAAAGTGTACTGTAACTCCAGTGATGGTAACACCATAGTTCAGTGCTTGCACGACCGCATTCGTCCCAGGGAAGGACGGGAGTAATGATGGATGTATGTTAATAAGTCGCCCACTATATTTATCGACAATGACACTTGTTAGAAGACGCATGTAACCTGCCAATAAGATAAGATCTACATTCATCGCTTCTAACTGTTCCACAATTTCCTCTTCGTACGCTTCCCGAGAAGCATACGATTTAGGACTGAAGGTATATACAGGTACACCTGCATCCTTCGCCCTTGTAACAACGGTTGCTTGAGGTTTATCACATACTAATAGTTCAACCTTCGCACCCCCGAGTAGTCCTGCCTTCGCAGCATCTACTAGTGTCTGAAAGTTACTGCCTTCACCCGAAGCGAATACAGCGATACGATAATGACTCATTATACGTCAGCCCCAGTAAAGGTTACAATGGATTCGCCTTTGTTCACACGACCAATCACATAGGCATTTTCTCCATTTGATTTCAATATATTTAGAGCTTCCACAGCATCTTCTTCTTTCACGATCAATACTAATCCAATACCCATGTTGAAGGTTGTAAACATATCCCGATTAGAAATATCACCCTTCTTCTGCATCAATTCGAAGATAGGAAGTATTGGCCATGAACCATAGCTAATATCCACATTGACACCGTCAGGCAACATACGTGGGATATTCTCAATGAATCCTCCACCCGTAATATGTGCCATCCCTTTAACGTTCAATTTCTCAATTAAATCAAGTAATGATTTCACATAGATTTGAGTAGGTGTTAGCAGTACATCTCCCAGCTTTCCACCCAATTCGCTAATTTCATCATGTAAATCATATCCTTCTTGTTCCAATAGAAGCTTTCTAACTAAAGAGAATCCATTGCTATGCACACCACTGGAAGCCAGTCCAATTACAGCATCGCCAGGTGCGATGGTTGAACCATTGATGATTTTCTTCTTGTCCACTACACCTACCGTGAATCCTGCAATGTCGTACTCACCTTCCGAATACATTCCCGGCATTTCAGCTGTCTCACCACCAATTAATGCACATCCAGCCTGAACACAACCTTCAGCAATTCCAGCAACAATAGCTTCAATCTTCTGAGGCAATACTTTGTCGCAAGCTAAGTAATCCAGGAAGAAAAGAGGTTCTGCACCTTGAACGACAATATCGTTCACACACATCGCTACTGCATCTATTCCTATCGTATCGTGTTTGTCCATTGCAAAAGCAATCTTCAACTTCGTACCGACACCATCTGTCCCTGATACTAATACAGGCTCATCATATTTATCCTTATTCATTCCGAATAAGGCTCCAAATCCCCCTAAATCTGTCATCACTTCTGGACGTAGGGTCCGTTTCACATGTTTCTTCATACGCTCTACCGCTTCGTTTCCTGCCGCGATATCTACCCCTGCACTTTTATAAGCTTCAGACATTTGAATGAACACTCCTTCCTGAATTGACGAATCATTGTATATAATCTTTTAACAGCCACATCCGCCTTTTTCTTCTCCACCGAAATCAAGCGTTGTTGGATAGTCATTATCGAAGCAAGCGAGGCATAACCCGCCGTTGTAATCATCTTTATTATCTCCGCTCACAGCACCGATGAGCCCTTCTGCCGTTAAGAAAGCAAGTGAATCGGCATTAATCTCACGGCAAATTTCTTCTACTGTTTTGCCATGAGCAATCAATTGTTTGCGGTCTGGTGTATCAATTCCGTAATAACATGGATTCTTAAATGGTGGTGACGTTATCCGCACATGAACTTCGGTAGCACCTGCTTCACGCAACAGATTGACGATGCGCAGGCTAGTAGTACCTCTAACAATAGAATCATCAATCATAACGACACGTTTACCTTCCACGACACGACGAACTGCGCTTAGCTTCATCTTAACGCCTTGTTCACGTAACTCTTGGCTCGGTTGAATGAAAGTACGACCTGTATATTTATTCTTAATTAGACCAAGTTCATAAGGAATGCCTGTCTGCTCAGCGTAACCGATGGCAGCAGATATGCTAGAATCCGGAACACCTGTTACAAGATCAGCATCGACAAAAGCTTCAAGCGCTAGTTGACTACCCATTCTTTTACGTGAAGCATGCAGGTTCGAACCGTTAAGATCACTATCTGGACGTGCGAAATAAATATACTCCATTGCACATAATGCTTTGCGTTGTGGCTCCGTGTAACGATCTTCTCTAAGACCATCCTGATCAAGAATTAGTAATTCTCCAGGTTGTATATCACGTAATAACTTGGCACCAATCGTCTCAAGAGCGCAACTCTCTGAGGCAAATATATAGGCATCTCCTAATTTCCCCATCGTTACTGGACGTAGTCCATGTGGATCCGAAGCTACTATTAATTTATCATTTGTCATAATGAGAAAAGCATAACCACCAACGATTCGTTGAAGTGCTTCTTTCGCAGCTTCCACAATATCTTTGGACGAACGTGCAATCAGATGAGCAACAACCTCCGTGTCACTTGTCGTCTGAAAGATAGATCCACTCTGTTCCAACTCATGACGGATTTGCGGTGCATTAATGATATTACCATTCGTTGCAATAGCTAGGTTCCCATCACGATATTTAAACACAAGCGGTTGTGCGTTGGCTAATTGGCTTTCGCCACTTGTGGAGTATCGCACGTGCCCAATCGACATATTCCCAGTCAATGTAGCCATGGTATCTTTATCGAATACTTCCTTCACAAGTCCCATACCACGATGATAGTTGAATGCCTTCCCATCAGACACACATAATCCGCAACTCTCTTCTCCACGATGCTGTAGTGCATGTAATCCATAATAGGAGAGTGAAGCAGCCTCCGGATGATTGAATACTCCGAAGACCCCACATTCTTCTTTTAACGTGTCAAAAATATCATCCTTGCCCGTTCCTTCGTTATAAAAGTCTCCTGTCCACAGCGGATGGGAAGTGGTTAGTTCGGACGTTAACTTAGAAGATGTTATTTCATGAGACATGGAATCGCATCCTCCCAGACCTTCTTATATGATTCTACAGATTCGTTTATAGCATTCACACCATTAATCGCAATAGTAAGGTTCTCACCCTTCACAACCCCAATCTTCACCACTGGAACACCGTGACCTTCGATATACGATTGTAACTGATCTGCCTTATCTGCTGTTGCTGATAACAAAATACGTGATTGGCTTTCACTAAATAATGCAAAATCAGAGCGAAGTTCTGTCGTAATATGGACCTCTGCACCTAGTCCTCCACTAATACAAGATTCTGCAATAGCTACTGCAAATCCACCTTCAGATAGATCATGTGCAGACTGGACCAAGCCACTTTGGATTGAACCGAGTACCGATGCAAGCAATTTCTTCTCCACTTGAAGATCAAGTGCTGGTGGGCGCCCTTCGGCTACACCATGAAGAACAGTCTGGAATTCACTACCACCAAGTTCTGCCGCCGTATTTCCAAGAAGAAGAATAACATCGCCTTCCTCCTTAAATCCTTGTGTTGTAATATGATCCGTGTCATGTACAAGACCAACCATTCCCACAACCGGTGTTGGATAGATGGATCCTTTGGCATTCTCATTGTAGAGACTGACATTTCCACCAATGACCGGCGTATCTAATGCACGACAAGCTTCTGCCATCCCGTCGACCGCACGTTCCATTTGCCAGAAGATATCCGGTTTCTCTGGGTTACCAAAGTTCAAGTTATCCGTTATTGCAATAGGTTCAGCACCAGAACATACAATGTTTCTCGCTGCTTCACTCACAGCGATCTTCCCACCCACTTCAGGATCAAGATACACATAACGACCATTGCAGTCGGTTGTCATCGCAAGACCCTTACGTGTTCCACGTATTGTGACTACAGCAGCATCCGAACCCGGACGAACCGCTGTATTGGTGCGCACCATATAATCATATTGTTCATATACCCATGCTTTACTAGCTACCGTTGGTGAAGAGAGAATCTTGCTCAATGCACCGCTAAGATCGGTAACCTCATCATAACGAAGGGTATCTATCTGATCACTATTCACATAATACGCAGGAACAGATGATGGTTTATCATAGATTGGGCACTCATCAACCAATGCGACTACAGGCATATCGCCAACCACTTCATCATGGTGATACACTTTCAATCTTCCATCATCCGTCACTTTACCTACCTTGGCACAAATGACTCCCCAACGATCGAAGATTTCTTGCGCTTGCGCTTCATCTTTAGGCTCAACAACGAATAACATGCGTTCTTGTGATTCGGACAGCATCATTTCGTATGGCGTCATACCTTCTTCACGTTGTGGTACTTGATCTAAGTAAAGTTCTAGCCCGTTGCCAGCTTTACTTGCCATCTCCGCACTCGAACATGTTAACCCCGCTGCACCCATATCTTGAATACCAACGACAATACCGCTATTAATCAATTCCAAGCAAGATTCCATCACGAGCTTCTCCATGAACGGATCACCTACTTGCACTGCCGTACGATTAGCTTCGGATTCTTCACTAAGTTCAATAGAAGCAAATGTCGCTCCGTGAATCCCGTCTCGACCTGTTGGTGGTCCAACATAGTACACTGGGTTACCTACACCTTTAGCTACACCACGCTGAATCTTATCATGATCAATAAGCCCAACACACATCGCATTAACTAATGGATTGCCCTCATAGCTCTCATCGAATACAACTTCGCCACCTACCGTGGGAATACCGATACAATTACCGTAACCTGCAATACCTGACACGACATGCTCGAATAAATACTTCACACGATCACTTTCAAGCTTACCGAAACGTAGAGAGTTCAATACAGCTATAGGTCTAGCACCCATGGAGAAAATATCGCGAATAATACCCCCAACGCCTGTCGCAGCACCTTGATACGGTTCAACTGCTGAAGGGTGATTATGACTCTCAATTTTGAATACAACCGCTTGATTATCACCAATATCTACGATCCCTGCACCTTCACCAGGACCCATAAGAACACGCGGTCCAGTCGTTGGGAAACGACGAAGCAATGGTTTAGAGTTCTTATACGCGCAATGTTCTGACCACATGACGCTGAACACACCAATTTCGGTATAGTTAGGTTTACGCCCCATGAATCCACAGATCAAATCGTATTCACTATCTGACACACCCATCTGATGGTATATTCGTTGTTCTGCAATTTGTTCTACTGTAGGTTCCTTAGCGGATTGTTGCTGTACCATGTGTATCCCTCCATGACTTTAATATAGATGTGAACATACGCTTTCCGTCTTCTGATCCCAATAAGCTATCCACAGCCCGCTCTGGATGGGGCATCATTCCGATAATATTCCCGTTCTCATTACAGATTCCAGCAATATCTTCTAGAGAACCGTTTGGATTATCTCCATAAGTAAACACAATTTGATTATTAGCCTTCAACTGTGCAAGCGTTTCTTCATCACAATAGTAATTCCCTTCGCCATGAGCGATTGGAATGATGATTTCCTCATTCTTGCTATATTCCTGTGTGAACGGTGTCTCGTTATTCACTACCTTTAGTACCGTATCGTGGCAACGGAATTTCATTGACGTGTTCCGAAGTAGTGCTCCCGGTAACAATCCCGCTTCCGTTAGAATCTGGAATCCATTACATATGCCTAGTATATATTTGCCTTGTTCAGCAGCTTTAGCAACCTCAGCCATGACTGGAGCGAAGCGTGAAATCGCACCACAACGTAAGTAATCTCCATAGGAAAACCCACCCGGTACGATAATGCAATCATACGCAGAAAGGTCAGTAGCTGTATGCCATACATAATCTACAGAATCGCCAACGGTATCTTCTACCGCTTTATAACAGTCAATATCACAATTGGAACCTGGAAAGACTAAGACTGCAAATTTCATAATCTTAACCCTCCAATTCGTAACGGTAATCCTCGACTACCGTATTAGCTAGTAGTTTCTCACACATTGCCTTCAATCGTTCTTCCGCTTCAGCACGGTTATCCGTATCTAGCGTAACTTCCATATATTTACCAATACGCAGACTTTCTACTTCTTGGAATCCCATGGAGTGTAATGCACCTTGAACTGCAACCCCTTGTGGATCTAATACACCCTTCTTAACAGTTACATATACCGTCGCTTTAATCATAATTCAACGTTCCTCCTCAGAAATTTCATATATTATTGTGAATGCGTTAATCTACGATAAATATCCATATATCGATCTGTTGTCTTCTCCACTACTTCGTGAGGAAGTGGTGCTGGCTTACTCAACTTATCCCAAGATGAGCTGGCTAGATAAGATCGAACGGGTTCTTTGTCCAAACTATCTATCTCCACATCGAGTTCCACCTTGTCTTTAGACCAGAATCGGGAACAGTCCGGTGTAAAAATCTCATCAATGAGAATCACTTCTCCATCCAATATACCGAATTCGAACTTACAATCGGCTATAACAATTCCACGTTGATCACAGTAATCATGTGCAAACTCATATAACTTCAAGCTTCGCTCCCTAAGATCAACTGCCAGATCTTCACCTACTAATTGCTTCATTGTGTTGAATGTGATGTCTTCATCATGACCGATATCATTCTTAGCTGCTGGGGAGAAGATAGGTTGATCAAAACGCTCGTTCTTTCGCATCCCTGTACGAATTGAGATGCCATTTACTTCTTGTGACTCTTCATATTGACGCCAAGCGCCACCAGTCAGATATCCGCGCACAACACATTCGATATCAATGCGCTTTGCTTTGTGAACGACCATGACACGATTCCTTAGCAATTCCTTATCCTTAATGATATCACCAAGTTGTTCTACATCCGTATGAACGACATGATTCTTCATCAGTTCAGCTGTCTGTTCGAACCAGTAGGCACTTAATTGATTCAAGATATTTCCTTTGTCAGGCACTGGTGGATCCAGAACATAATCAAAGGCAGAGATCCGATCTGTCACTACGATGAGAATAAGATCTCCTAGATCATATAATTCACGAACCTTACCTTTATATATCAGTGGAGCGTCAATAAGTTCTACAGCAGAGGCTATAGCCGTTGATGTCATGTCCATTCACCTCACATTCACATTATTATCCCATCATCATTTCATACTAGACCTAACTTTTCGAAAATAGTGTCCACATGCTTCAAATGCCAACTCGGATTAAATGCATCTTCGATATCTTCTTTATTAAGTATCTCTGTGATGGCTGATGTAGATTCAACGATATCACGGAATTGACGTTGTTCTTCCCATGCTTGCATCGCTAGAGGTTGAACGGTATCATACGCCTGTTCTCGACTGTAACCTTTATCAATTAATTTGGTTAACACTCTTCCTGAGAATGGCACCCCAAAGGTGCGGGACATATTACGTTTCATGTTCTCAGGATATACGGTTAAATTCTTCACAATATTTCCGAAACGATTCAACATATAATTCAACAACATCGTCGCATCCGGAAAAATAATTCGTTCTACTGAGGAATGTGAAATATCTCGTTCATGCCACAAGGTCACGTCTTCATATGCTGTCACCATGTGACCACGAATCACACGCGATAGACCTGAAATGTTCTCGCAACCGATTGGGTTACGCTTATGTGGCATAGCAGACGATCCTTTTTGTCCCTTAGCGAAAGCCTCTTCCACCTCGCGCACTTCACTTTTTTGTAACGCTCGAATCTCTGTTGCGAACTTGTCCAGTGATGTAGCAATCAGAGCAACGGTTGCCATATACTCAGCGTGACGATCGCGTTGTAATGTTTGGGTTGAGATTGGGGCAGCGGTAGTCCCTAACTTCTTACATACAAATTGTTCTACAAAAGGATCAATATTCGCATATGTTCCTACTGCGCCAGACATTTTACCAAACTCCACGCCTTTGGCAGCACGTCTGAAGCGATCCAAATTACGCTTCATTTCCTCGTGCCACAAGGCCATTTTCAAACCAAATGTCGTTGGTTCCGCATGCACACCATGGGTTCTACCCATCATCGGTGTATCTTTATAGGCTAGCGCCTTTTCCTTTAGAATATCGATGAAATTCAAAATATCCCTTTCAAGTATCTCATTGGCTTGGAGTAAAACATATCCTAGTGCCGTATCCACAACATCCGTAGAAGTTAGACCATAATGAACCCATTTACGTTCCTGACCAAGACTTTCAGACACTGCGCGTGTAAATGCAATAACGTCATGGCGTGTTTCGGTCTCAATTTCATTGATCCGGTCAATATCAAATTTGGCATTCTTCCGTAACAGAACCGTATCTTCCTTAGGAATCACACCTAACTCAGCCCAAGCTTCACAAGCACATAGTTCTACTTCTAGCCACGAATCAAATTTATTCTTCTCCGTCCATATTGCCCGCATTTCTGGTCTACTATAACGTTCAATCATGTTCTTATTTCCTCCAGATATTCGTTTGTGATACCCAATCGAGTCCATCTTTCACATCATTACATAATAAATTGATATGCCCCATCTTTCGATTATGTTTACTCTGCGTCTTGCCATATAAATGAAGCTTCGGAATAATGCCTAACTCAAGTGCCAGGTTATCTTGTACCCCTGTGCTCTTAATGACAGATGTAAGATGTTGTCCAAGCACATTCACCATAACAACAGGAGTAAGTAGCGTGGTATCTCCTAACGGAAGATTACATACTGCACGTACAAGTTGCTCGAATTGTGATGTTCTACACGCTTCCATCGTATAGTGACCCGAGTTATGTGGACGAGGTGCTAACTCATTTACATATATGGTGCCATCTTGGGTCACGAACATCTCAACAGCCAACAAACCAACAACACCCATATGTGATGCCAGTGATTCAGCCAACTGCCTAGCTTTATTCTGCACTTGTGCATTAACTCTCGCAGGAACAATGGATAGATGAAGAATGTTGTGGATATGGATATTCTCTGATACAGGGAAGCTTGTTACCTCACCATTAGGATTACGTGCTACAATAACGGATATTTCACATTGGAAATCAATAAACTGTTCGAGCACTAGGTCCGTTCGTAATGCGGCAAGTTCAGCATAAGCTCTGTCCAATTGGTCTTCGCCTCTAAGTACGAATTGTCCTTTACCGTCATACCCCCCAGTAGCTGTCTTTAACACCGAAGGATAACCTAATTCTTTGATTGCTTGTCGTAGACTATCTATTCCATCAATTATGCGATAGGGCGCTACCGGAACACCCGCGGCTTCAATAGCTCTCTTCTCACGAACGCGATGTTGCGTTGTATATAGAAGCTTACTTCCTTGAGGCACGTATGATTCATTCACTAATAGTTCTGCTACACCTGCATCAACGTTCTCGAACTCATACGTGATAACATCCGAGGCAAGCGCTAATTGTCTTGCCGCCTCAATATCATCATAGCCCGCAACGATCTGACGACTCACTTCACTGCTAGGAGATTGTTCAGTAGGGTCCAATGTTACAAATTGATAACCCATGGCGGTACCTGCAAGAGATATCATCCGACCTAATTGTCCGCCACCTAGAATACCAATCGTACTTCCTGGCAATATAGTGTTTGTTGTTGTCTTACCGTGTTCTTGATTTAACTTATCGTTCATAGATCATCACTACCTTCTAACACTTCATCTCTTATAGCATCTCTACGCTGTTGCACACGACGCTGCACTTCCGGATCAAATGCACCAATTATTTGTGCTGCTAATATCGCTGCATTGGTTGCTCCTGCTTTACCAATGGCCACCGTTGCCACAGGTATACCGCCAGGCATCTGCACGATGGAGAGTAAAGAATCCATCCCATTTAACGCCTTGGATTGAACCGGAACTCCGATCACCGGTAGAAGCGACTTCGCTGCTACCATACCTGGTAGATGTGCCGCACCTCCAGCTCCAGCAATAATAACCCGAATTCCACGACCTGCAGCTTCCTCTGCAAAAGTAAACATGAGATCAGGTGTACGATGTGCAGAAACCACCTTTTTTTCATAAGCGATTTGAAGCTCATCTAGCATTTGGCAAGTGAATTGCATGGTTTCCCAATCTGATTTACTGCCCATAATCACAGCTACCTCTGGCAACATTACTTTAACCCACTTTCCTTATTCGTCTTCTACATTCTTCTATTATGAAATTAAAAGATTCGGAACCTGAGAACATAAATTCTATTCTCAAGACACCGAACCTAGGAGGGATTACACCTTACCATGCATACAAGCGCAAAGCGTAGGTTGTATTTCCTCGTAGTCCGAACGTTTACGGTGTTCAGGTAGAAACTTCTGGACCATATTCCCAGACTTATACGAGATATCTAATTGGTGAATCAATAATGTTCTGTTTTATTACCACTCATGATTAGTTTAACAATCTACCCACCCTCATGTCAACCTAAACACGTACGTTCTAATCTCCGCAATATTTATTGTTCGTCTTTTCTAATAGGCCTATTTTCAAAAAAACCCATAAAGCTAACTTATCCTCATGATGCAGGATAATGGCTTTATGGGTTAATCACTTATTTAACAACAAATACTGGAACTTGAGCATGTTGTACGACATTGTGACTGACACTTCCAAGGACGAATTCACGAATGCCTCCAAGACCTCGGCTACCAATAACGATAATGTCGGATTGATTCTTTTTCGCATAATCGAGAACAACTTCGGCAGGCGCACCTTGGATCATTTCTACTGTACCATTGATGTTCGCTTCTGCAAGAGCACTCTTAGCTTCCTGAACTCTTTCCTCCGATAAATCCACATAGTCTTGCATCGCTGACGCTGGAATGGCTGCATAAGCTTCTCCAAAGTATGCACGTGGGAAACCAAAGACATGGACAACCTTTATCGTAGAATCTGGAGTTACTCTTGCCAAATCAATAGCATGTTGCAACGCCTTCTTGGAGGCTTTAGATCCATCATAAGCTACTAAAATATTTGAAAATAGCATATACTACACCTCTTTTTCCAAAGAATGATTAAAATAGTTGCGCATACTTACTACATCATAAAATACCCGTACAAAACAGCGTTCATAAAGAGTAATATGGGAATCCCAATTCGAAAGCTTACATGTCTCGTCTTGTGGCGTTTGCGATACATCGCAATAATGACGCCCAATGATCCGCCAATAGCAGCTAGCAGGAAGAGAGTTCTCTCTGGTACTCGATCTTTCCTTCGCTGGGCTCTCCTTTTATCATCAGACATCACCAGATAGCCCACCATGTTGATAAAGATAATCCAAATCCATAGTGCAGTCCCCACCCGTTACATGTCCTCCTCTCAACTCATAACTCATATACCTTACATCTCTATTATAAATCTAACTGCCTTCGGATTCAATTCACTAGCCTTTTTAAGTCGAATATTCATTATGAGCTCTCATTGTTCTTCTGTTCTAATGCTGCTTTTAGAAGATCACCCAGATTCGAGCCTACAGATTCCTGTTGAGCATATTTATTTACTAGTTTCCGTTCTTCATGCTTATTGATATGTTTATTATCTTTGTTCACAGTCTCTGTAATACCACAGGATAGACATTGTACATAAAGTCCTGCCTTACCTTCCTTCATTTCCATTTTCTTATGACATTGTGGGCAACGACGATTGGATAGTCTTTTGTCATCTGATCTGCGATAACCACAATCTTCTCTCGGACATACTAACATCGTTCCTCGTTTGTTCTTCTTCTCTAGTAAACGCGTATTACATTCCGGACAATGACTGTTGGATATGTTATGAGGTTTATATTCGACCAAGCTACTCTTAACACCTGACACCAATTCCTTTGACATACGACGAATCTCTTTTAAAAATAGATCTGGACTTCCTTGGCCGCGTGCAATCTTCTCAAGCTCTGATTCCCACTGGGATGTCAATTCTGGCGAACGCAATTGTGTTGACACCAATTCGATCAATTGTTTCCCTTTTCCCGTAGGATGCAATATATTCCCCTTACGTTCAATCGTATCTGATGATACTAGCTTCTCAATAATATCTGCACGTGTAGCAGGCGTCCCTAATCCGTATTTCTCCATTTGTGAGAGTAGCAATGCTTCTGTATATCGTTTCGGTGGTAATGTTCGACCCGGTCGAATGATGCACCGCTGTACTCTTATGGCATCTCCAACTTTTAACTCCGGCATAACCCAACGTTTCTCTGGAAGATCTGATGCATCCTCTTCATCTATATCGTCATCCACTTCTCCACCGTAGACTTCGCGCCAACCGATCTCCTTAACCGTCGTTCCTTTTGTAAATAACAGCTCATTCTCAATCTTTAACGTGACAGCTACATCATCATAACGCGCAGGCGGATAGAATAAGCTTATGAAACGTCGAACAATGAGATCGTACAATTTCCGTTCTTCAGCATTCAGCAAGTTCAACAGCACGGTCTCTTCCGTTGGTATGATAGCATGATGATCGCTGACCTTACTATCATCTACAATACGTTTCGTGATGATTAAATTCTTACGCAACAATGGACGGGCAAGTGTCGCATAAGGTCCAACAGCTATGCTCTCTAAACGTTCCTTGAACGTGCCTGTCATATCTGATGTTAGATATCTGCTGTCCGTTCGTGGATACGTGACTAACTTGTATTGTTCATATAGTCTTTGTAGTATATTAGAAGTCTGCTTAGCCGAGAATCCGTAACGTCGGTTGGCATCTCGTTGAAGTTCTGTAAGGTCATATGCTAAAGGATGCGGTTCAACTTTCTCCGATTTCCGAACCTGATCAACAACACCAGACTTATCTTGTAACTTCTTCTGTAATACCTCACCTTTCTGTCGGTCAAACATCCGAGCGTCGCCATTACCCCCTCGCCAGATTGCTGTGAATGAACCTACGTCAACGTTAAAAGTGTCATATTCCTCGGATTTGAAGTTGATAATTTCCTTTTCTCTATCCATAATCATTCCAAGAGAAGGTGTCTGTACTCTTCCTGCTGATAATTGGGCACCGAATTTACAAGTCAGTGCACGTGTAATATTCAGTCCAATCATCCAATCCGATTCCGCTCGACATCGAGCAGATTCGTACAAACGATCGTAATGGGTACCTGGCTTTAGAGTTGCAAAACCCTCTTTAATCGCCTTATCTGTCTGTGAAGAAATCCATAACCGTTGAAATGGCTTGTTCCATTTCATCATTTGTAGAATCCAACGGGCTAATAATTCACCCTCTCGAGCTGCATCCGTAGCAATAATTAATCCAGTTACATCTTTACGTTGTGACTGATGTTGAACAATCTTAAATTGTTGACTTGTCTCTCTTAACACTTTCAAATTCATCTTGTCTGGAAGAATCGGTAGATCCTCCAAATTCCAAGTTGCATATTTAGGATCATAATCTTCTGGCTCCGCCAAACCAACAAGATGACCAAGCGCCCAAGTGACTATATATTTAGGTCCTTCGAAAAAACCTTTATGCTTCTCTGTACTCCCCATCACTCGAGCAATTTCACGAGCAACCGAAGGTTTCTCAGCTAATATCAATGATTTCATCTTTTTAATTCCTTTCTGTGTATCTGCAATCACTATTTACAGCTCGCCATCATACTTCTAATCCTGTATTCTTAAATGGGCATCATAGTAACGCGTACCATCCGAAGATTGTCCTCTAAAACAAATGATCCCATCTTCCACTTCAGAACGTAGAACATGAATCACTTCACCCATTTGAGCTTCATGGTGATAGGTTATAGTGAATCCTTGTATGATGACGGTATCTAGTTCATGCTTCGTCAAAGCGTCCAAACATAGATCTGCATAACGTGCATTATTTAAGTGTCCATTGCTATCAATCCCGCTGTATCGTACTGTTGTGGAGTATGACTCAACCAATGGCACTTCTTCTGATATATTTATTTTATTAGGAATTGGACCAACAGAATCTTCATCATTAGATAAAATATGAAATGGATATGCCGAAGGTCTTAGCACCTTACGCTTATCCGTATCCACCAACACCCATAATGTAGAAGCTGTAATGATCACCTCATCATTCTCATCAAAAATTCTAAAATCTCTTAGCCAAGTTGCACCCTTTGTACCTTTATTCCACGTCGTTATTCTAATACGCTCATTAAACTTAGGAATACGAATACACTTTAGATTAATCGTAGTTAACATCCAACCCATATGCAGTGCAACCATTTCATCACGAGATCCGCCTAAATTCTCCACATCTCCATCCGCTTCTCTTTGCATCAGACTCAGTATCACAGAAAGGCGGCAATCCGCTTTATAATCAATTTGATTCGAATATATTAAGTGTTCTTCTGTCCTCATATAACCCATTGTTCTAATCCTCCACTTTCTATTGAATCCACAAACATACGATTGAAAAATGCTATCCATTCATCATAACTCAGTTCACATCATCATGCCACATTGGAGGATTGTCATTATACTGCTATGAATAGTTGGGTGTGGGTGTAGCTGAATAGTTGCATATTGCGTAGTTGTGGGGGGCACAAAATTTGCAGATCATATGCAAATGCGGAGCACGATGATTAGTTGCATTTAGTGCAGTTAAATTCGGTGATATGGTACTGGGGCGAGTATTAGTTGCAAATAGTGCATTTAAATGTTGGATACGTGCGGAAAGTGGCTGTAGTTGAGTAACTAGATGTAGGTTTTGCAACTAAATTCGCCAAATGTGGATTTGATACCAATTTAGATGTACTTTTGCTAACTAAATAGCGTGGTACGGTGAGAGATAAGTGGTGGACGCGTGGTGAGTGCCTGCTGGGAGATGATGTGATTGGTGGACAGAGATTGGTTAGTTGGTATACGGCTAAATAGTCACTAATTGTGTTTCATAGGTAAGGTCACGAATAATTAGTTGCAAATGGTGCAGTTAAATTGGGTGAAACAGTGCTAGGGCGAGTATTAGTTGCTTAAAGTACATTTAAATGTTGGTTAAGTGCGGAAAATGGTTGTCTTTGAGTAACTAGATGTAGGTTTTGCAACTAAATTCGTCGAATGTGGATTTGATACCAATTTAGATGTACTTTTGTTAACTAAATAGCGTGGTGCTGTGGGAGATAAGTGGTGGACGCGTGGTGAGTGCCTGCTGGGAGATGATGTGATTGGTGGACAGGAGATTGGTTAGTTTTATGAACGCAAATAAAAACCACTGTCGATATACATCAACAGTGGTTCTTGTGCTTGGCGACGT
>NZ_JBITNB010000029.1:0-47161 GCF_054373195.1 Paenibacillus sp. CMAA1364
AAATACCCTATAGAGTAGACTTTTTTAAAGTGTCTATTCTATAGGGTACATTTTATCCAATGCCTTGGCTTCTTTCACATATATAACGAGAAACGATAGGTCATTTATTCAATTCCATTTAATGAACAAATAGTCGCTGAGTAAATATTACCCTTTGACAGCGCCCGCTACCATTAATCATTTCACTTCCAAGAGCACAAACAAAATAACCTACCACACCCCAATAGGGATATGGTAGGTTATTAATTATAGCTTAATAAATTGACCTGTCGCCTGGGATTCGAATGCAGCCAGAATGACTTGTAATGATTTTAGACCTTCTTCTCCAGAGATCATAGGAGGCGTGTTCGTTACAATGGATTCTACAAATGCATCGATGACGCCGCTTGGTACTTGTTTCTCATTCGTTGACATAGCGCCAACTTTGTAAGTTTCAACTGTACCATTCGTAAGTTCCACGATCACTTCGTCACCTTCTACGGTACCAATCTTCATCACACCATGCTCACACCACAGCACAGTACTGTTGTCTCCACCTCTGTATTGTGTCCAGCTGGCAACTAATGTTCCGATTGCACCGCTTCTCATACGCAAGAGGCAAGTTGCATTATCATCTACTTCTGTACCTTCTTTGTGCAAAGTACCGATAAAGCCAGCTACTTCAGCTACTTCGTCATTCAACAAATAACGGATAAAGTCTGATTTGTGTACGCCAAGGTCGCCCATAGCACCCATGATTGCTTCTTCTTTGCGGAAGAACCAGCTACCTGCACCGTCTACACTCCAGCCTTCCGGACCTGGATGACCAAACGATGTACGGAAATTAAGTACTCTCCCCAACTTACCGGAGTCTAGAATTTCTTTGGCCTTCACGTGAGGAGGCATCAAACGCTGATTGTGTCCTACCATTAGGTACACGCCGTTCTTACGAGCAGCTTCAATCATTTGCTCCCCTTCTTCAGTTGTACAAGCCATTGGTTTCTCAACCAAGACATGTTTACCTGCATTCGCAGCCGCAATAGTCATTGAAGCATGGAGGTAGTTCGGTGTACATACACTAACTGCGTCTACTTCTTCATTAGCTAGTAATTCCTCGAAACTTGCATATCCTTTACCACCATAAGTTTCAGCCATTTTGTTCGCACGCTCGATAATAGGATCCGCAAAAGCAACTAATTCTACTTGTTCGTTCGCTGCGTACTCTGGAATATGTCTACGTTCGGCAATGGCGCCACAGCCGAATACGGCAACTTTAATCTTTGTCATGTTAGTAATCTCCTCTAAGTGAATATATTATAGTTTAAGCTAGTTTAAATAATTTTGTTTAAGCCAGTTGTAGCTATTGGTTATACTTTCAAGGGGCGGATTTTGGCATACGTCCTGCTCCACGATCAACCATTTCACTCCCGCTTTCGAAGAAGCCTCAATAACCGCAGGCAGATTCACTGAACCTTGTCCTAATTCCATCGTCTTCATCTGGCCCAGCTCGTCTGTGCTGAAATCTTTTAGATGAAGGAGTGGTAGACGGCCTGCATATTTGTTCATATACTCAATCGGATTTCTACCTGCGAATTGTACCCAACACACGTCCATCTCCACTTGAACCGCTGTCGATGTGGTTTGATTGAACATGGCATCAAATACGGTATGATCTCCAACTTGACTTTGAAATTCAAATTCATGATTGTGATAACCAAACGTCAATCCCTGTTTACTTACTTCAGTACCTATTTCCTGCAACTCGGAGAATAACTTGCACCATTCTGCACTGCTCCCAGGACGATCTTCGGGCATTAGATAAGGACATATCATAAACTCAGCACCGATAGTTTTCAGGTAATTGATCTCTTTCTGCAAATCCTCACGCATAGCTTGAAGTGAAACATGACTACTGAATCCTTTTAGACCCAACTCATCAAGAAGTGATTTCATCTCTTCAGCGGGAATATCTCCATAACCAGCAAATTCAACACCTTGATAACCAAGCGCCGCCACTTTACGAAGCGTCCCTTCAAAATCTACTGCTGTTTCATCACGGAGAGTGTACAGTTGCAACCCTATATTAATCTTGCTCATAATAACAAGCACCTCAATTCGATTAAATTTATCTTAATTTACTCTTATATCATTCTAAGGCAATTCAGGCTAAAATGAACATATACAATATCGGCAAAACATGAACTATTTGCTCAATATCAATTAGGAGGTTTAATCCTGTGGACACGTCTGTGCTTCTCTGTGATTACTCATATCACTATAAATCATTTAACCACAATCTGAAGAGTGGATTACAGAGCTACCTTTTTCGCCTGCAAACAGAAGGCTCTTGTGAAGTGATTTCAGGTGGTAAAGTATATACCCTAATTGGCGGTGATTTGCTACTACTTCAACCAGGTGATGATTACCAACTAACCGTGAAGGATCCGCCTACAAAAGCGCGCTTATCTAGCGGAGACTATTATTTGTTCTGCCAAGGTTCCTGGATTGATGCTTGGTGGAATAGGCAAGACCGTCCAGTGACTAACCGAATTGGCACCGATGCCCAGCTGATTAGCTTATGGCGCAACCTTCTGTTAGAGAAACGACGCGGTTCGCTAGAGGCAGATGAAGAACTAAAGGATGTACTGTTACGCAGCCTTTGCCTATATATTGATAGAGCCATTAACGAGAATATTCAGACGGACCGGAAAGGTTCAGCGACACTTAAGCTCAAGCGATTCATCGAAGAGCATGCCACAGTGACTTTCAAGCTCGAAGAAGCTGCCAGCTATGCAGGTCTTAGCCTGTCCCGTGCAGTAAGGCTGTTCAAGGAACATTACGGAAAAACAATGATTCAATATGCGATTGAAATCCGTCTCAAAGCTGCTGTAGAGCAAATAAGATACAGTGAATTGACTTTGGAGCATATTGCCGAGACTTGCGGCTTCGCCAGCTACTCTTATTTTCACCGGGTATTCCGACTACACTTCGGCATATCACCTTTAGAGTATCGCTCATTACATCCGCTGACCAAATTAGAATATTCCTGATTAGCTCAAAACCTTAACCAACCCTTTTACATCCAACCCATCGATGGCAAAAGCTCTGCGCACCAGTTCAGGCGGAATGAACTCATCATATTTCCCTAAGTATGGTGCCTCATCTGGGGCTAAGAGGGATATTGGATCCTCACACTGGGTTGTTTCCGCCATGATATGGTCTAGCAGAGATTGTGCGTTCGTTGTTCCCGCTACAACCATATAATAAGGTTCCATCGGAACAATGGATCGAAGACCTAGTTGATCTTTCAGATTATTTTTAAGCAACCGCTCCAAGGTCCGGAATGACTTACTGCCGATCCAAGGCATAATGAAGAAGGAATCTCCACCTGCAGGAATAACAGAACTTCGTAACATACCACTTTCTCGAACAAGACGTCTAGCACGTTCTAATCGATTCACGGCATTAGGAGCAAGATAGGCATATATAACATCCCCATCCAATATCTCACGCATCTTCTGCATGACACGGGTATGAATATCTCCTCCAGCTCCCAACCAAAGTGTATCCACTTTACCCCGTGAAGATTTTACATAGACCGCTTGGTGCTTCGTATCTACCTCTTCTACCTTCCACAGTCTCCCTGCCAGGGAGAAGCAATATCCAGGTGGGGGCACAGTTGTGATCGAGCCAATCTCTTCCGTACCGTGATATACGACATGTTCCTCATCATCTTTGAACACCGCATAGAACCGGAAGTTATTCACGATCCGCTCACCCATAAGACCAATAATAAGAGTACCCTCTTCGGTGCGCTGAATATGGTCTGTCTGCAATAAATAATTCAGTAGAATCTTATAATCCTCAGGTTGAATCTGTTTAAAAGACGGTAATGTAAGCACGGCTCTTGCTAGCTCGCCAGGTTCTGCTTCGCCAAGACTCTTCAGGGTACTCATCGTTTGATGATACAGCAGGCCCATAGGCATCTGACGAACATCTAATGGTTCCACCCATTTCTCCCGAACATACAACTCAATTACAGCAATCGCACGCAGTAACATCCATGGCATACGCGCAGGTAATTGCGCCTCTTCATCTTCCTCTTCTGGGCATACGAATAGCATTTCTGATGCGGCATTGCCACGACGTCCTGATCTTCCCAACCTTTGCACAAAGCTTGAAGCGCTATATGGTGCGCCTAGTTGAACAACTCGCTCTAATTGCCCGAGGTCAATCCCAAGCTCCAACGTTAACGTTGCCGCGGCAACCGCAGGGCCGTACCCTGTACGAAGTGCAGCTTCTGCTTCTTCACGTAACATAGCCGATATACTACCATGATGCACATAGAACACATCTTGTTCATGTCGCTTTGCTGCGATACGTCGAAGCTCGAGCGTCATTAATTCCGCATCAGAACGGCTATTGGTGAACACCAACGCTTTCTTATGATGCGTATGATCGTATATATAATCATGATAAGCTTGCTTCGCATTTTCTAACAATTTTGCCTCTTCTTGGTTCTTGGTATCTGGGAAGGAGAAGTGCTCGACGCTCAACTTCAGCCTACGCCCACCTTCTGGCGATACGATCTCGGTCACCTTATCTGTCCCTGCGCTGATCCACTGCATAGCCGTATCGTAATCGCTTAGCGTTGCCGACAGTCCAATTCTTCGAGGCGTACAATAAGCCATTCGTTGTATTCTAGCAAGCTGGCACAGCACTTGAATACCACGGTCTGAACCCATAAAGGCATGTACTTCATCAATGATGATATACCGCAGATCATGGAATAATGCGGGGATGGCATTCGGTCTGTTCATGAGTAGCCCTTCAAGCGATTCGGGTGTAATCTGTAATACGCCAGATGGATTCTTCATGAGCTTCGTCTTCTCGGATTGCGATACATCCCCATGCCAATGCCATACGGGTATGCTAGCTTCTTGAAGCAATTCATGTAATCGCTCGAACTGATCATTAATTAATGCCTTCAGTGGACTAATATAGAGAATACCAACCGACTTAGAAGGTCTTTCATGTAGTTCTGTTAATGCTGGGAAAAATACAGCTTCAGTCTTGCCAGAAGCCGTACCCGAAGCGATAAGCAGATGGTTCTGCGTGTCGAATAGAACTCGACAAGCTTCTACTTGTGCTTCACGTAGCTCATCCCATCTTTTCCGATATATAAATTCCTGAATAAACGGAGCCAATCGATAGAACGGATTATCGGTCATAACTCGAACTCCGCTAGGAAGTCATCCACTTCGTCCGGTTCATCCACAGCAGCCGCAATATGTCGATCGCCGATAAGTTCAGTAAAGGTCTGCTCCGGATTCTGATGAAGTGTATTCAATAAATCCATGAAGTCTCTTACAATTTCACGTGTTGTCAGTAATTCATCTGCACCTAATCGACCTACGGCAAGCTCCATGAACTGGACCAGTTGCGCATCACTCAAAGTAGATTCATAACTATAGTGCATCGCATGAATACTGCTTAACTTCTGTAATAGAATCAAGATCTCCTCATGTGACAACATGTTTAGGCGAAGCATAGGCCCTGTGTAATTCTTCAGTCCTTCGGCCCCATACCTTCCTTCAACTAAGCGTGATCTTAATGCTTCATAACTAAATAATCCTCGACGTGGGTCCTCGACGAATTGTGGTGTTCCGCCTAAGAATATACCTAAATGTTCTGCCTTACCCTGCATCGTATCATTGAACATCATCAGTAACTTCTCGTAGTTGCTTTGGCGAGAGATACTATTTGTTATTTTGTATAGATTAACGCCCTCATCAATGAACAGTAGCAAGCCTTTGTAGCCGATTCGAGCCACGAACTCTGACCATAACTTCATATAGTCATACCAGTTACTATCATCGATAATAACACCGACATCAATTGATCTTCGCGCTTCTGTCTTCGTCGCATATTCGCCACGTAACCAACGAAGCGCCGCTTGTTTACCTTCATCATCAGCTAGCTTATAACTATTCCAATAAGAGGCCAATACTTTGGCGAAATCGAAACCGTGTACCATGTTCTGCATTTCTTGCGTGATACCGAAGATTCGTAACTCTACTTCTTGATTGAATGCAAGATCATTCGGTCGAAGACCGAGCTCCTGCATGACCGATTGCTGAATGGAAGCTATCCATTTCTGTAAAATCACTTCAAGTGCACCGCCATCTGGACGGGTGCGTGTGGATAAGTTCGTCATCAGTTCACGATACGTCGCTAATCCCTGTCCTTTGGTGCCAACCAATCTTCGTTCGGGCGATAGATCAGCGTCTGCCACAACAAATTCTCGATCCATCGCATAATTACGTATCATCTGTAACAGAAAGCTCTTTCCGCTTCCGTATCGTCCAGTAATTAGCTTGAACATCGCTCCGCCCTCGGAGACATTATCCATATCTCGAAGTATCGCTTCAATCTCGTATTTACGTCCTACAGCAATATGCTCTAAGCCGATTCTAGGTACGACACCGGCTGTTAATGAATTAACTAGAGCTGTGGTCATTCTTTTGGGTATTCTTATTTCACTCATATTGCTCACCTCTTCAAGTTGCTTTCATTAGATTAGCCAGCATGGGTTCGTAGTCTTCTATCAACCCATCACCTTCTATGATAAGGTCACCAATGGTATCCATCGCGATCTCATTAATATCATCTAGTAGCAATTCTGGCATGGTTCCTGCTTGATCTGCAATATGTCCTAGTTCAATAAGGCCTAGCCCCTGCTTCAGAACATAGATAGCTTCTAATTGAGTTTGGCTTAATCCCTTCACAAATTGCATCCATTCTTCTGGTAATTCTGTGGTATCCCATGTTATGGGGGATTGTGCCACGACAGGTTCTTCTATAAAAGGGGCTACGAATACTACGATATCTTCCGTCGCATCCGCTTCATCTATATTTACAGTCAACATATCTCGAACGGACTCCGAATCTTCTTGAATTCGGGCAAGCTTCACTTCATCAATAACGACGCTTGGACGTTGTGCTTCGGGAGATGGTGACTTTAGCATGCGTTCTAGATAGCGGGACACTAACATTTCAATCTCTGGTTCGAGTTCGATCCCGCGCAGCTTTCCTTTCACATTCATATGCTCACGCAACTTATTCTCCGTCAGTCGAATCAAGTGTGTGATGTACTCTCTTAAAGGGACGTGCTCACTAATCTTTGACACAAAAATCGTTGTAAATCTACCGTACAGCGATTCATCATACGTTGCACTTTGGAACAGCTCTCTTTCCTTGCTTACGGGTGAACCTGGAGAGAATATCTCAATGAAACGTAAGCCTTGTTGTTTGCTGAAGTAAGCATCCACAAGAGCCAGTACCTTGGGCGCATATTCATGCAGAAGTGCATCTCCACCTTCGAGATAGAACTTACTCTTACGAACGTCAACATCTAACAACCGTACCAACAAGGTGAACGGGATATCTAATGTTTCCGCATGGAATCTATACATTAATTCTAATTCTAAGAGATCACCAGACAGCCCATGAGGTGCATAACCCAACACATCCTCATGAGGTACTGACAGCTGATGGACTAGAACGAAGTCCGTGATCCACTCTATCATATATGATGTAAGCTTCGGATGTCGTTCACGATAGGCCACCCATACATCAAGCATCAGATGATACCCTTCCATGCCATTCTTCCAACCTATGCCGTTAATTAACTCATATACATATAGAAAAACATAAGAAAGACTAGTATCGGGATAGCGTTGCCCCCGAACTTCACCCCTCCAATAGAAATACCACCTAGATTGTGAACTTGTCATACTGTCGTAAGTAGGCCAGTAATGAAAATAAGGTATATGTGTAGCGGATGAATCGATCTTGTCCTCTAATAATCTAGCTCTTGTCGTGAAAAAGTGTTCCATCCGATGGAGAACCGGAACTTGTCGAGGTACTTCATTCCTTATAACTTCCGCCATTTCTCTTCGTGGAATCGGCGTTCCCTTTTCCAAATGATCGCTCTCTAGTTGCATCTCCGTCATATGAAGGGGTGTAGACTCCTGTTGTTGAACAACCATTGGATGGCTCACCATCCTTCTGTAGGCACGTGGCAGTTCTTTTCTTACTTGATTAGGGTTATAGATGACGTATTTAGCTAAGGTGTAATCATTGATTTTCAATAAATTCATATGGGCGGTGGACACATACGATTGTGCTATGTAGTCCGCTTCAGAATACACAGCAAGCTTTAGTCGTGATTTCATCTTCTTCAATTGCTTAAAGATCTGAGTCGTGCTGCTCTTGGTCAGGTCATCCGGTTCAAGCATGATGATGATATCGAAGGATATCTTCTCTAACTGGTGTTGCTTAGCTACACTTGGTGTCGAAATGATCACGCCGTTGGTCCCTATTTGTTGCTTGATCTGATCTTTACCACTAACAGTAAGCCACATCGTATCCAGTTCTGCCCAACTCTCCCTTAGCTTGTCCAGCAAAGCCTTCTTACCGACCACTAGAATCTGTGTTTCTGGATATTCATACATGATGTCATTCATGAAAGATTGTAGCTCCTGCGCATGAGGTAAAGCTCCACCTCGAATACCACCGTTCAATCCCCATGTCCTAAGGAAATTCAAATGATCATAAATAGGAGAATCTCCCATGTATGGCCATTGTAAATCTGGAAATACGATAGCACTCCATGCCCCTTGCAACCTATCACTTCCACGAGCAATGATCTCCGAGGGCGTAAGTTGATAAGGTCTATCTAACAGGGCTCCTTGAATCGTTCTTCCCATAGGTCCTAGTCCCGCTTCTCTAAGCGTATTCACAGACACATAACCATCCAGAACGGGGACGAGGGGTTGATCGGGCTTGATGCATCGTGATACTTCAGCCGCAGACAATCTCGTCGCATTTATTGTGAGTACAGGTATGGCAAATGCTTGACCCACACCACGACTCACTTTCGTATAACCTTCCAGTACTAGTTCAGCTTCATGATACGTTGTAGGCATATCATCCACCTCCCCTCTTTATTTACATGCCGTTGTTCCATTTCTTTAGATTATATCATTATTTGGGTTCATATCCGATGGAAGACTTCGGATTGAAGTCACAAAACAGCGATTCCCCTAGTAGCTGAGAATCGCCGTTACATGATTATTTCGTTATCTTCCCTCTCCAAGCTCCGATACCACCCTGTAAATGAGCTAACTGTGTATATCCGTTCTTGCCCAGGATTCCGGCAGCTTTGCCACTGCGCATACCACTTCTACAGTACAATAGTAGTTCCCGGTTCTTAGGAATGTCCGATAGCCGTTGATTTAATTGTGATAAGGGTATGTTCTTGGCACTTCGAATATACCCTCCTGCGAATTCATTGGGCTCCCGCACATCAATTAACATGGGCGAGGGTGTCTTGCTCATTTCATTACGGAATTCTTCTTCTCTTAAACTTCTTACATTCTTTGTTGATGCCAATCTTGTATACATCAACCAGATGACCATCACAACCAGTAGAATATAAACTATGTTCAACTCATTTACCTCCCCTATTTACTTAGACTAATTCACCACGCCAGGCACTCAATCCACCTGAAATATTGATAGCGTTAAATCCTCTTTCATTTAATAACTCGCATGCTAGTCCACTACGACCTCCACTTGCGCACATTACGAACATTTCCTTTGTTGTATCGAATTCATCTAATCTCTCTAATAGTTGTCCGAGCGGAATATGTGTAGCACCTTCGACATGTGCTTGTAACCATTCTTGTGGTTCTCGAACATCAATAATCATAAGTGACTCTCCATTAGTTAGTCGTGTGGCGAGTTCCTCTGTTGTTATTTCCTTGCTAACGTTAAATGCCATTTCGTATTCTCCTTTATTGTTCTTGATATATGACAAGCTGAATTAACGACTTTTCACTAACAACTCAACCGCTTCTTGAACGATTCTTTGGGTATCCTTCCCCTCATGGTGTTCTTCCAATAAACAATGTTGAAGGTTCTCTGCTACGATATGAGCGATCGCTTTATCCGATCCATTACGAACGGCTGATAATTGGCTTACCACTTCTTTGCACGATTTCCCTTCTTCCATTAACCTCAGGACACCGCGTACTTGCCCTTCCATTCTTCTAAGGCGTTTCTTCAAATCTTCATTGTAGGTATAATCCATTGGTTACACACCCTTTATTAAAAGAACTCACTTATACACATACCCCTATGGGTATAACAATACTATAATACTATTTGTTTCTTTCGTCAACACTACTCTACACTCCGTAAATGACCTGCAACTTATTCATGCTATAAATCTTTCACCATGTTGATTGTTAATATACCTGTAAATTCAGCTATATGATTCATAATAACTACGTCTATTAGCCTATTAATAAAGGGTTCTCATTATCCGATATCAATGGAATACATGATACCCAACGTCACTTATGCATTATGTATTATTAACTATATATCAGGGGGTATATTATGCGGTCTGTTAGAAGTAAGCTAATCGGTTCATTCTCAGTAGTACTAATATTTGTAATTGTGTTATCCATCGTTGGATTGGGTGGAATCGGAAATATGAATAGATTAACAAATGAGGTTACTGGTCGATGGATGTACGGCATTCAAACGATTGATCAGGTTAACTTAAATATTGAACAATACGTAGGTGCATTTAATAAACAAGCAATGACCAAAGACCCACAAGAATTGGAGAAGGTGAACGCTTCAATCAATACCCTTTTTGGTCAAATTAATGAGGGTATACAGAAATACGAGAACATCGTTCAGACCGAAGAAGATAAGCAGATATATGCTGATCTCAAATCCGCTTGGTCTAACTTTACTACTGGAATGGAGAAGATCAGCTCCGGTTCACTTAACGCAACTGAGATGTCTACTACCTCACAAGAGATCACACAGGCCTTCGATAAGATAAGAGCAACGATTGCTTCGATTATCGAGAGCAACCAAGCTGGAGCCATACAGAGTGAACAGGCAAGCAAAGACTTGTTCATGAGCACTAGAACGACCTTCTTCTTCATTGGTATGGCCGTATTAGTTATTATCTTCCTTCTTGCATGGCTACTAACTCGCAATTTAACAACACCGTTGTTCGCTACAACAGCCACGATGAATCGTATTGCAACAGGTGACCTGACTGTACAACCTATGGTTATTAATCGTAAAGATGAATTCGGTACGATGATGGAAGCTGTCAATCGAACCGTTGCTAACCTTCAGTTATCGGTTAAACAGATGCAAGATGCCTCGAATTCCGTAGCAACTTCATCTTTGCAATTGTTCTCCAGTTCTGAGCAGAACTCAGAAGCGGCTCGTCATGTTGCAGAGTCCATTCAGCAAGTAGCTATCGGTTCTGAAGAGCAAGCGAGCATATCTTCGGAATGTGGTCGTGTTATACACGAAATGGCACAAGGCGTTGGTCGTATTGCTGAATCTGCGGGGGAAGTATCTGAATTATCACAGCATGCTGCTTCACAGGCAACGATGGGATCTGACAAAATGATTGATGTTTCGGATCGGATGAAGACTCTAAGTGAATCTGTAGCGCTTGCTAGTCAGACGATTCACAATTTGGAGCAACAAACGGAAGAAATCAGCAAGATGTCCACATTAATCAGAGAAATTGCAGCACAGACCAATCTTCTTGCACTGAATGCCAATATTGAAGCAGCTCGTGCGGGTGAGCATGGACGAGGATTCGCAATTGTGGCAGCTGAAGTACGTAAGCTAGCTACTCAGAGCGATCAATCCTCTCATGGTATAACGGACTTAATCGAAATGATCAAACGAGATACATTAGTAGCTGTTAACACAATGGAACGAAGTCTAGTAGATGTGCAAGAAGGTGTTCTATCCGTTTCCCATGCTGAAGAAGCATTTAAGGAAATTGTAACATCCACAACCGATGTATCGTTAAGAGTGCAGGAGACGGCTGCGGCTACACAAGAGCTTGCTGCAAGTTCAGAAGAAGTGGCGGCTTCGATTGCCAACATGGGACACATCGCACAACAGACGGCAGACATGTCTCAACAAGTTGCTGCATCGACTGAAGAACAATTGGCTTCAAGTGAGGAAATTACTTATTCATCCCAATCCTTATCTGATATTTCTAAAGCTTTGAAGGCATTAGTTAGTAAGTTCACGTTGTAAATAAATACAAGAGGGATATAGGAACTTTTCTACTATTAGAAACGTTCCTATATCCCTCTTTGTTCTATTTAGCCTGCCTAGCGATTCCCCGTGAAGAGTCTAAAATGAAATGTTTGACTTGATCGACTTCTGGTGAAGGCGGATAGGATTCCAATTCTCTTAGTGCGGAACTAACACTCAGACCCGAGCGAAACAATATGCGATGAATATTCTTGATTTGTTTAATTTTCTCGTTGGTAAATCCATTCCGACGAAGCCCAACTGCATTGATATTATAGATGACTAATGGATTTCCACTGCCCAGCATATATGGGATAATATCTTGCGTGACGCCTGACATTCCACCCACCATTGCATATTTACCAATACGGCAATTCTGATGAACGCCCGTCATTCCACCAATCACTACATAATCTTCTACTTGCACATGCCCCGCAAGCTGGACGGCATTCGCAATAACAATATAATTGGCAAGTGTCACATCATGTGCTATTTGCACATAAGGCATGATCAGATTATGATTGCCAACGGTAGTTATGCCTGTACCTGCCTGTGTGCCACGACTGATGATGGCATATTCTCTAATCGTATTATAATCACCGATATTCGTATAAGCTAGTTCTCCTTTATACTTCAGATCTGGTGGTATTTGCCCAAGAATCGCACCTTGGGAGACGATATTGTGTTGACCAAGATAGGTATGTTCTTCAATATTCACATGTGAACCTATCGTGCAGTGATCACCAATACGAACATCCTTTCCAATAAGTGTGTACGGACCAATAGTTACATCGTGACCAATGTGGGCGTCTTCATGAATAATTGCAGTAGGATGAATATACGAATGCAGAATTGCAGACATTAAGTTCCACTCCTTCATGAGTAAGTATTCAAATGACCATATGATGAGAATCAACTGTAAGCAATACATTATTACCCATTATTATCCTCAAATATTATATTCACCCTTATATTCCACTTTCCTCTTTTAGGTTTAAATATAATATACTTTATTATTCTTCATCGCCATCATCTATCCATAGCAAAGCTACCATGGAACATTTATACTTAAGTTAATTCAGAATTCTACGATAGTTTTCCATTTGAATGAGCTATCTAGAGCAGGAGGAAATACAAATGGAATTAAGGCTGATTAGAGAAAACGAACTAAAAGAAGCTGTACTTTTAGCAGATCGTATATTTTGTGCAGAGGGCGAGCATAATATGGGAATTTCCTTCCCGACCCTATTCCAACCTGGTATTAGTCATTCTTATGCTGCATTTAACGATGAAGGCAAGCTCATCGCTTTCATTGGAATGGTACCACTCCTGATACAGTCTGCGAAGGCACGTCTACAGGCCTATTCCATCGGTGCAGTCTGCACAGACCCTGCATATCAAGGTCAAAGAATAGCGGGACAATTGTTAACCTTGTGTCAACAACATGCCAAAGACGCTGGTGCATCCTTATTGTTCATTTCGGGTGATCGTTCTTTATATACGAGAGCTGGTAGCGTCAGCTTCGGACGATCAATCCATTATGTGATCGACGATAATACAATGCTAACATCTGATGTCCAATCATGTCAGTTGACTGTATCTGATATGAAGCCACAGGATATGTTTTATATTCATGACTTAATGATGCAGAAATCCGCTGCGATTCAATGGAGCATGGCCGAGCTTGCTCAATTTATTGGTGCAAGTCCCATGGCTAGCATTCATCATATGAATCAACATGTGCGAATAGCAAGAACAGCCGATCAAAGAATCGTTGCTGTTGCTATATTCGCAATACCAAAAGCTGATTCGATAGACAATGCTGGAACACTTGTTGAATATGCGGGAGAGCCGACAGCTGTCGCTGCAATGATCTCAGACGCCATGACTCATTATAGTCTACATAGCTTAAGCGTCACCTTGCCGTGGCAGGACGTAGAACTTGCGAATCAACTTCAAGGATCCGATGCCACTATGGAAAGACAAGAGAATGCAGGCTTGGTTCTTGTTGTTGATGCTGAGTCTTTAATTAACCAAGCTGGTTATGGTGAAGGTACCCATGATAGTACAACGATCACCACTTCGCCTGATGGAACTTATCAATTAAATACGCCTGATGGTTCGTCCAACATTGGCGGAAATCGCGAGCTATGTTCGCTCTTATTCGATCCTGATTCTACTGTAGAGCAACATTCGGATCATAGACTTGATACGATTGCTTTACCCTATATGTATGGATTATATTTCATTTAATGGTTCTTAATCATGAGGACACCACTTTTTCTTACATCAAAAGCCGAGATGGACTTTCCATCTCGGCTTTGTTTACTTCTTGAATTAAATAATTAATCACATTATAAATCTCATACTCGATCGATGGATGCAGACACATCCTTTACTCGTTCATCTGCCTGAACCTTGACTCGGTACTCATGAGGCGTAATTCCCTCTAATTCTTTAAATACACGTGAGAATTGCTTACTACTCTCGAAACCAACTGCTTCTCCTATCGCGGACAACTTCAATGAACTTTCCAGCAACAATTCCTTCGATTTCCGAATACGGACTTTTTTCAAATATAGAACAAAGCTTTCCCCTGTATATGCTTTAAAAGCCTCACTGAAATAGGAATAACTCAGAGACACATGATTGCTTACGCTCGCCATATTCAACGGACGCGAATAATACTCTTCTATAAAAGCGACAGCTTCTTTCATATCCCCATTCTCCGTATAGGCCAATCGAACTTGCGTCACATAATCATTCACACTAATGAGTAGATGTTCCAATTTACGATAATAGTCATGAAAACTTTGAAAGTTGAACATATTACCGACCTTTTTGTATAACTTGAGGACTTCTACAGAAGATTCGCCGTATACGAGGAACACTTCGTCTAATACCTTCTCATTGATCAATTTACTTATACGTTCCAAATAGGAAATGTCTATCCGTTGTAAATGTTCCGTTTGAAAAATAGAACCTAGTAGAACCAGCATCTCTTTCTCTCGTCCTGTACCTAGCATGTTAGCTAATTTATGAATATTCTCAAAAGGTAGTGGGAAACTACATCTGTCCCCTTTAACCATTTCATATTCAATGAAATTAGCCTGAGGATACACGAATGTGTACTGTAGTGCCCGAAGAGCTTCTACATATTGACGTCTAATATCCAATATTTGATATGCATCCGTACTACTGATACCCATACGCATTCCATGCCAACCTTTAATCTCAGCCTGTTGTGACAATTCATGAAAGAGACTCTTTGGACTCCCCATCAAGATTATCTTTCCTTCGTGGTCTGATGTCAGAACTTCTAGTTTGCCATCCAACGTTCCAGATAATCGTTCAATTACGTTCTGTGTCTCATTTGGGCTCATCCTAGATCCATCCCCATATTGAAAACTAACAACTGCTAATGTAAGTGGCTTCCCGTATTTCTGAAATTCAATATCACAACTATACTTCTCCAGTTCCTCTTGCGATATATTGCCCGCATGAATCAACAATTGCTGCATTCGACTTGAACGAAGACCCTTTTGGAACAACTCATTTTCCTTGGCACGTTGCTGATTAATCATTTCATGCTCGGTTAATTCCTTCTCAATACGCTTCAGTAGATCAAATAATTCTTCCCGACGAATCGGCTTTAGAAGATAATCCTTCACCTGATGTTTAATCGCAGTCTTCGCATATACGAAATCGTCATAACCACTCAATATGATAATAATCGGTCCGTCACCGACCTTTGATATAGCTAATTCCTCTAGAAGACGGACTCCATCCATTACAGGCATACGTATATCCGTAATTATAATTTCAACAGGTGTACTATTATAAGTATCCAATGCACTCTGTCCGTTAACCGCCAAAAGAATGTCATACATGTCGGGATACTCCCGTTCGATCATAGTCTTCAAGCCATATCGAATATTCTTCTCATCATCCACGATCATCAGAGTACGCTTCATTGGTGCTTCCCCCCGTCAACAATACTCTTGGTAATGTTATGACTACCTTCGTATATATACCTTCTACACTTGATATCTTCAAGCCATATTTCATACCATAGTAAAGTTTAATTCTTTGGTGGACGTTACACAATCCAATCCCAGCGATAGATCTTATTTCACTTCCCTTGTTTCTTTCTGAGCCATTCTGAATATCGAACTGTACGTCGCATATTTTTTCGTTTAGTTCTAAGAGTTGATCACTTCCCATACCTTGTCCATTGTCTGTAATGGAAATACAAATATCATCTTTAACGATCTCAACTACGATATCCAATCTCTTATCCTTTACCTCAGAATCTAATCCCGACCAACCATGTTTGACACTATTCTCTACAATGGGTTGAAGTGACATTTTTAATACTTCGAACTCCATATTGTGGGGTGTAATATCCATAATTAACGAAATTGGTTCCTCGTAACGTATATTCATGACATCAATGTAGTTCTCAATATGTCTAATCTCATCTTTTAATTTGACGTACTCCTCTGACCATTTGAAATTATAACGCATCATCCCACCTAGTGACGTTAACGCATCGGATATCTTAATATGATTGTCTATTTCTGCAAGCATTTTGATATTCTCTAACGTATTGTAGAGGAAGTGGGAATCAATCTGATTATGTAGCGATCTCAACTCCGCCTCTTTGGTTAGCGCCTGCTTACGAACAGCTACAGCAACAAGTTCATTGATTTTGTGCATTAATTTATTGAAATGGTGGGCAAGTTCCCCGATCTCTCCACCACCCCGAATCGTCACACCTGTGTAAAGTTCACCCCGACGGGCTTTTTTCATTGCTTCTGTAAGTTTTACTAAATCCTTTAGAATAATCGTGTTTAATACATAGGCTATTACCGTAAATAACACTACAAATATAATGTTGGTTCCTATCGTTTGGTTCCGGATCACAGATATATCCTTCAAGACATCCTCCATCGAGACAACGCTCAGCAAATAAGCACCTATACGTTCAATGGGAACTTGAATGAACAAGAATGATTTACCGTTCTCATGATACTGAGTATCCCACTCTACACCTAAGAGAAGAGACTCGAAACGATCTTGAATAGCCTGATTCATCTTCTTATTATCCTCGAGGAGAGACTGTTCCTGTCTTGTAAACATTTGCATATCGCCATCAATTAGGAACAGTTGTGATTGATCTTCCTGTATTTCCGAGAACGTCCTAGGTGAGAATTTAGATAGGAACATGTCCACTTGAATAATACCTGAATGTACACCTTTAGGCATATTAATCTCTCGAAGCAAAGAAACTTTCGGCTTCTTCTCTGCTAATACATCAATATCCCTCTTCGTAAAGTCTATATCATCATCTTGAAAATACCATATTTGTTGATCTCCTAGTCCAAGCGTCTGAGTATACCATGGCTCTTCTCGAATCCTGTCCTCTCGGAAAATAATAGGCCAAAACTCATGTATATTCTTACTGGCGGAGAACAATCTCAAATGTTCAATATTGGGATTGTTAAACTGAATTCGTACTAAATTACGAAATGTAGTCGTGTTAAAATCAATAAGTTCCTCGAGCGAAGCTTCATTCTCGCTCGATAAATAGTTCTCAACTTGATCTGATACCGCCAGTTGACCCGATAACTCCATTGACTCAATCTGATTCAGAATATGTAACTTCTCCATTTCAAGCAAATTAACATTCTTACTAATGGTATCTTTAATGTATGTTTCATTGATCGCATTGAAAGAAGAGATAGAAACAATCAGACTGGGCACCAAAATGATAAGGATATAGGCTGATATCAGACGATTCTGTAACGATCTACGATCCCACCAATATTTGATTGATTGTAAGTAATCAGGTGTCCACTTCATGATCTACAGCACTCTCCATTCTCTTTGAAACAGCCCCGATCCCACGGTTTCGCGGGTATCGGGGCTCTATTATCTATACGGTTATTTAAGGAATTCTGCAAGCTTCTTCACGTTATCTTCATATTTCTTTTGTTGGAATGCAGCTACTTGATCCAAACCATCTTTCTTACGTTTCTCTTGATACTCATTCCAAATTTTATCGAACTCAGCATCCGATGGTGCCATAAGAAGCTTAGGTAGCGTCTTACCAAATAACTGTCCAAGCTTCAAATTAATGATACCCTCTGGAGAATTCCCAGTCGGATTCAGTAGTTCGAATTCAGATGCACTCACCGTCTTACCTCTAGTCCAATCTTTGATAGATTTGAACGGTTCAGCTGATTCTGGTTCCCATTGATCTGTGATGTTCGTATTCATTAACATCCAGAATGTGAAGGCTCCACCATTCTCTTTGTCAAATGCAGACCGATCTTTCTTTAGTAAAGCTAATTGGTCAGGTAAGAACTGATCAACTCCATCAATTGTATCATAACTGAATCCTTTTTCTCCTAAGAATAAATCTTTATTTCCTTCTTCACTGTTCAAATAACTTAGGAAACGAATAGCACGTGCTTTGTCTTTAACATTCTTAGAAATCAAAGTTAATGTCCAGCCGGAAATACCAGGACCGTCTAGTGTAGGTGGGTCTAAATTAAGGTTAGCTGGTCCATCAACAGCGATATACACTGAATTCGGATCTGTATTATAGAGCGAATTCAATTGAGCTTCCATGTCCTTCCACTGATAGATCAAGGCGAAGTAACGACCTTGTGCAAGTTTCTCTTCCATTTGTGGACGTTTGTCTATGAAGATATCCTTCGCCAACAATCCATCTTGGTTGGCCTGACGCATTGTTTTCAACCAACTCACATATTCAGGGTCTGTAGAGCGATCATAGAGTTGACCATCCTTCGCTTTCGGGATAGCTAACAAGTTCTGAATATAGTGTTCTAGAGAAGCATTACCGGTATCTCCGAACTCATGTAAACCTAGTGGAATCAACGGTTGTCCGTTCACGGAAGGAAATTTTTCCTTAGCCATTTGTAGCGCTTTCAGGAATCCCTCTTGAGTACGCATATCCGGACTACCAATCGCTTCGTACATATCTTTACGCACTAGAAACGATTGGTTAGAGATATAGCTATCTCCATATTTCTCATAATCTTTCGGAGAAGACGATGCGTTTGGATAACCATACACATTACCATCAGGTTTTGTATACCATGATAACTTAGCTGCATCAGAAGCTGTGAAGAAGTACGGATCGTATTCATCAGCTAGTTCATTAAGTGGAAGTACCAATTCACCGTCAATCATCTTTTGAATGGCATCTTCTCCATTGCCTAACGTAATGAAATCAGGAAGATTGCCAGACGCGATGAGCGTATTCAACTTCTCATTCTCATTACCTGCTGGAATGATAAAGTTAATATCTACACCTGTCTTTTTCGTAATATATTGTGACGTCGGATCTACACCCCATTTATTCGCAAACCAAGAGAAGTTCAGATACCAATCAAATGTGATCGGTGAAGTATCTTGTTGCCAACCTGGTGTGTCTGCTGACAATTGTTGAACAACTGGCGTTTCCTCCGGCTTGTCGTTGGCAGCTTTATTGCCATTGTTGCTACTTACGTTGCTGTTCCCAGAAGAACAAGCCGCTGTAGACACGACTACAACCAATGCTACTAGCGATAATATGCTACGCTTCCAATAATTGATTTTCATTGTCTTACCCCTTTTCGTTAATAGTATCTTACTATGCTGTGTATATTACAACTCTTACCGCCCATAGACGGTAAGAGGAACTACCTAGAAGTGATAGACTAACCTTTGATTGAACCAATCATCATCCCTTTAACAAAGTACTTCTGTAGGAAAGGGTATACGAACACAATCGGGAGTGTCGTGACAACCATCGTCGCCAATTTGATGGATTGGGATGTCACTGTTTTGGTTCCCGCACTTCCTTGAACCGCAGACATCATTTGACTAGAACTCGATTGCGCAACGACTCGGTACAGGTACGTTTGAATAGGCTGTAGATCCGTGTTGTTGATATAGATCATTCCCGTGAAATAATCATTCCACTGAAATACACCATGGAATAACGCAATGGTCGCAATAACAGGCATAGATACCGGAAGAACGACTCTCAGAAAGATAGACCAATCGTTCGCTCCATCTATTCTAGCAGCTTCTTCTAACCCTTCAGGAATTTCCCGGAAGAATGTCATGAAGATGATAAGATCAAAGAAACTGAACATAAAAGGAATGATATATACAAGGAAATTATCCAGTAAGTGAAGATCCTTGATCAATAAGAATGTTGGGATCAATCCCCCCCCGAAGAACAGGGTCACAGTACCGATTAGAATATAGAGTTTGCCTCCAATGAGTCCTCTTCGCGAGAATGCATATGCAACCATCGCTGTAAAGAACACATGCACCACTGTTCCGATCGCCGTCTTAGCTACCGTGACACCCATAGCAATCATAATACCTGGACTTTCTAATACCGCTTTAAAATTCTCGATGCTAAACATTCTTGGCCACCAATAAATACCACCGCGTAAAGCATCTGTACCATTATTAAAGGCGTTGACCAAAACATACCATATTGGGTATAAGGTAACGAAACATATAAGGATCATACCGATCGTGTTGATTAGATCGAATAGGGCCTCACTTTTCGTTCTGCGTTGAAGAGTAAACATAGTGTATGAGCCTCCTTCTTCTAAAACAACGACGTATCGTTGAGTTTTTTAGTTACTTTATTCGCAACAAGTAGTAAAATCATTGCTATGACAGCCTTAAGCAATCCAATAGCAGTAGAATATGAATACCGACCTGACAGTAAACCAGTTTGATATACATAGTAATCAATAACGTTACTTGCACTGTCATTCAATGAGTTACGCAAGACTAGTACCTGATCGAAATTAGAGTTAAGTACACCGCTGACTGCTAGAATGAATAGAATGCTAATCGTACCTTTAATCGATGGTAATGTAATATACCACATTTTCTGAAATCGTCCTGCACCATCAATTGTTGCTGCCTCATACATTTCAGGGGATACACTTGATATCGCAGCTAGATAGATAATCGCTGACCAACCTAGCTCCTTCCATATATCTGAAGTAATAATGATGGTCCAGAAATAACTAGGTTCAGCTAGATAAGTGATTGGTTCTTTAATAAGATGTAGTGCGAGTAATACGTTATTAATAACTCCTATATCAGACAACCATGTTGTGAGAATGCCTCCCAATACAACCCATGAGAGAAAGTGCGGCAAATAGGATATCGTCTGTACAAATTTCTTGAACCTGATAGACCGTAGTTCATTCAAAAAGAGCGCAAATATAATAGGTAATGGGAATCCAATTAATAATTTGAAGAAACTCATACCCAACGTATTTCTAATTACATTAGGTAAATTATCATCATCTAGAAACTCTCTAAAGTGCTCTAGCCCCACCCAAGGCGCCTCAGATATCGTCCGTATGATGTCATAATCTTTAAAAGCAATAACGAGACTAGTCATTGGGAGGTAGTTGAATATAATCATCCATACGACGCCAAGTAGAGCCATGGTCTGCAAATGCCTTTGATTGTAAAATCTCTTCAACCAATTACGTGTTGATATTGGCTTCGTTGACTGAATTTGCTGTGAAGAATGTTCTTTATTTATTGTAGGTTCCATTTCCATCATTCCTTACCTCCATGCTGTTTAATTTTCTCTGTCTCTATAGGAGCGCTTACACTCTAATACTGATTCTGCTTATATTTCTATAGTACGTTTATTCCATCACCGACATAAGGCTTCATATTTCGTATTTAGGGTCTCATTTTTCGGATATAGGATAGTGCAACAAAAAACCTGACGGAAATTGCACCGTCAGGTCATTAAGTCTGTTATTAATGCAATTCTAATCCATGAAGACCTCTATTTCTTTTACTTCCCGGTTACGTACCGCCAGTGCCTCTGCTCCTTGAATAACAGCTTTACTATATTCAACTACAGTACCGTCATGTTTAAGCAACTTCATCCTACTTATCTTGGCAGCGTTAATACCAAATGTATCTGCTCGGCGGGAATTATAGTAAGTCACTTGTGTGCTTCCTAGGAATGTAAAGGAGATTTTCCCTGATTCATCGAATAACCAGCTTGGTAATGCTGGAGTAAGGGTAAGTGTTAACTCTCCATCAATCACGGAATAGACATTCTTACCTACCATCATCATTCTCCACATGCTTAGAAATTCCGCTGTTGACCCACTCAATCTAGCAACGAAACCTCTTCCATGCACATTAGGATCTGGATTACCTCCTGTTGCAATAAATGACGAGTTTTCTAATGTACTACGTCCATATATAGCCGGATCCAAGAAAGGAACAAGGGATGTCTTCAGTTCCTCGAAATACTGCTCATATAGACCTGCCTTCAATAACCCCAAAAGGTATTTATAAGTCATGTGTAGAAAATTAGATTCTCGTTCTAACCAACCTGATGTAAATGCACGAATACGTCCAATATCATGTCCTTCTGCATCCAAATGAACAGATGTTTGATACATTTGTGTCTTGTGATCATACATCTCCGTCTTCTTAATTCGGTCATACATATCTTCGATCTGTTGCGGATCATTCAGGGTCTTCATCCAGCGTGTTGGGCCTTCAAGGAAATGGGGCAGCGCATACACTTGGAAACTCTTCACTTTCGCTCTTGGAAGCTCACTCTTACCTACATTCAATTCTCCGTTCACATCTACTAATCTTTCAAACTCCGTAGCTTCAAACCGGAAATACGTAGGTGTGATTCCATTACCTAGTTCTATGGCTTTCACAATTCCTTGATCTACTTTAACTAAGAATGCGCTGAATCCTTCCTCGATCAACTTCATTGAAACCTCACGTTCTACTCCTGTAATTCCGAAACGTATGCGCTCCCGATAAGCTTCACGTTCAGAAGACGTCTGGTCCCAATAAGTGAATGCATCGAGCTTTCCTTCTTGATAGCGTACTACATTACGGTGAACAGCGCTGAACAGTTCAGCCATTTCCTCGGGTAAACAGATAGACTTCTCGCTGAATTCCTTCGCACTTTCTAACAAAAACAACATCATACGCTTCAATTCAAATGTCTCACTCATACCTGAACCAAATAACCCCGGTAGTCCATTCATTGCGTCATTCCAGCCTGGCTTGTTCGCTTCCATCTCCACACCCATACCATATGGATCTAATGTAGAGAACTTAATTAAAGCTAACGATGCGATTTTGCTAAAGAGATTTGTATGATATACCTTACCCATACCGTTCTCTGTCTGCAACCAGTTCGTATCGTTCATTCTACGTCCAAGACGTTTTAACTTCTCCTCGTCCTCCACTAACGCATCATACTGCCTAACTTGGTCATTGATCACAACATACTTCTTAGACCGAGGCTGAACATAAGCAGCACTATCGTAAAAGCCATAGGTATTATCCGCAAAAAGGAGATCTTCCTTCTTGTCTGGGAAAATATCCAGATAACCATCAACCAAGTCCATATTGTAAGTCCAATGATCAGACCAGAACCCTTCACTGAAACCGGCTTCGATATGCTGCTGCGAAAGAGCCAGTACTCCGCTTAGCAGTCGTTCTTCACTTACTTGAAGTTGTACGTTGTGAACTGCTATGAAATTAATAATGGCACCTGGTGTAAACTTCTCACTACATAATGCTATCAGTTCCTCATGTTGATCTGCTACAGCATCGTTAACCCATTCCTTAAGCTTACTTTCATTCTCTGAAAGAACTTTAAAGCTACATCCCTGTACACTAAGTGGATTATAACCATCTGCCTGTATTAGACTAAAGAACATTTTGATATTAAACGTGCCTACTTTAGGATTGAAAAATACATCATTGCGGCGGTTCTGATTCATGTCGCGGAAATTCCCATTTCCCTGAGAGTAATATTCCGGAGCCAATGAGAAGAAATTGTAATCCCGTTCTAGATCTCCATGCTTACGAGAGTATAGATGTACAACAAACCCTTCTCCCTCATTGTCAAAAATAAACGGATACCCTCCACGCAGGAAATTATCCATATATGACTGCTTCGCATAAGCATCAAATAGTTCGGATGACGTATGCGTGGCAATATCTGCTGTCAAATCTTCAACTAAATGACTCGCTTCTTCCTTCTTACGAGAAATATATTCTACAGAACATAGGGTATCTACCCTAGCGTTAATTCTCTCAATGTCATTCACGTGGCCGATGATTGTATTCAGTGATAGACTTTCGCCAGGATTAAGAGACTTCGCTAATCCACTAAAACCACATGGCACTTTATTAACTGGATATTGTGGTTGCTTAGCAAGTTCAGCAAGTGAAGCACTGGCAAAATTATCGGGATACAGCAGTGATGTATTAAGACCAAACACAACTTCGAAATCTACAATTGGGGATATTTGCTCTCCTTCCCCATTAAATGATAAGTAGAAATGTCCACTCGTCACTTCACTGACGCGCGCCTCATCTGCAGTACTGGAACGTACGTGATAGAATGGAATATCATGCTCTAGATTATATACTTCCATCCAACTGCGCAGAAGGTTGCCTACCTCTTTGAATCCACCATTCTCTACGCCATACGGAAGAATCTCAGGCATCCCATCTAACAGTTCTAATTGAATAGGTTGATTACTAATGTTAATGATCTCAACCTGACGGACCAAAGCGGCATAATCATCATTCGGTAAATTGAAATAATTCACAATCGTCTTTAGTCCATATGCTTCATGTGTCTCTTCGATTGTGAGTCCGTTCGGAGATATTCTCATCACACGAGAAGCGGAGCCATCTGGACGAGCAGTTTGAAAAGGTTCATAGACACTTTCTTGTCCTTGTATTTTAATAAATGTCCGAAATCCATTCGCTGCAACGTTTTTGTAAGTGATACTAGCTGGTGAGAACTCCATGATAGCTGAATTTTTATCTCGTATTCCAAAACTACATACGCCTTGACCCCGATTAACATAAAATGTCCACATCGGAATACCCTTTAAACCGGCCATTCCAGGTAGGAAACTTGAAAATGGCTTAGCTTGGTCAAATTGCTCAATAACAAACGTATTTTTCTCATAATAATATTTTGACATAGTGATTCACTCCAATTCAGAAATAATGATTATTAATTATTTGTTGTAATGCAGGGATCGAAACCGGTTTCGAAAATGGACAAAAAATAAAATAGTATGTTTCTACGTTGTATCTTACGTCTTTTTCGCAACAAAGGTACAAGAATCCCTAACGATCAACCTTACAGGTAACATCCTTGATTCTAGCACATGTAGTGGGTCGTCAATCGAACGTATCAACATTTCAGCGGCCTCACACCCCATAAGTGAAGTATCTTGCGCAATAGTTGTTAACGCAGGTGTAATGTATTGAGAAAGCTCAATATTATCAAACCCTATTATGGACAAATCTTGTGGAATACTGAGCCCTCGCTCTTTAGCAGCCCTCATTGCCCCTAGTGCTAAATGGTCCCCAGCAACAAACACAGCAGTCGGTGGATCTTGTAAGTCCAAGAGCTCCATCATTGCAACGTAACCACTCTCAATGGAATAGTAACTGCTATGTACGATGTAAGACTCTTGTATCTTCATACCCAGATGCTTCATTGCCATCTCAAATCCATACGCACGACTCGAGCCAGCAAATGTATTCATCCCCCCTGAAATATGAGCAATTCTACGATGTCCCAGTGAATGTAAATACTCGACTGCCAAAAGGCTTCCTTCTTGGTTATCAGAATACAAAGTATGAGCTTGCGAGGTCTCATGATCTAAGATAACGCACGGAATATCACTATCCAGAAGTTCCTGGAAATAAGGATCTCCATAATCTGATAAAATAACAACAACGCCGTCCACACCTCTGATCTTGCAATTCTCCAGATACCCGCTCTCTTTTCCTCCCACATCCTTAGAAATAAACATCAGCGCATACCCCTTGGATACCGCTACTTGCTTAAAACTATTGATGACTGCACTAAAGAAAGGATGCTGTATTCCGATCCCGGAAGATTCAACAAATAGCACACCAATCGTCCAAGACTTCTTCGTTGTCAAAGTACGTGCATGAGCATTAGGCAAATAACCAAGATCTTTGGCTGCTTGCAGAATAGTCTTGCGAGTCTGTTCTCTCACATCTGTGTAGTTATTGAATACTTTTGAGACTGTCGTAGGTGAATATCCTGTCTTCTTAGCAATATCATAAATCGTGGTCATTCTTGGAATTCACTCCTGTTGCAATTAGCCTATGGCTCATTCTTAATTTGCATTCTAATCGTTTATATTAAAGACGTCAATTCATTTATCAAAATCGCATTGTTTTTATATTTCATACATTCCATACAATTACCAATTCACAATATGAGTGCCACCGTTGTTATTCATTGCATCTTTTAACCTATCAGGACTCGTTATGATGACTATTCGATCCTTCTTGTTCAAGAAAGAAAGGCTGGCTTCAATCTTAGGTAGCATACTTCCTCTAGGGAAATGACCTTCTTGTATATAACGTTTCATCGTTTCCGTCGTAACTATTTCTAATGCCATTTGATTGGTTTGCCCGAAGTTAGTATACACGTTAGGTACCGCTGTCGTAATAATTAAGCCATCTGCATCAATCTGGTCGGCCAATAGACTGCTAGCTAGATCTTTATCTATAACCGCATCGATTCCCTGATATGTCTTTTTCTCGTTCCTAACGACCGGGATACCCCCGCCACCCACAGCAATTACAACATAACCGGACTCAATAAGTGATTTGATCACATCTTTCTCTACGATATGAATTGGCTTCGGTGAAGGAACGACTCTGCGATAGCCACGTCCAGAATCTTCGATCATCACCCAATCCGGGTGTTCTAGCCGTATTTCGTCCGCTTGTTCAAGTGTATAGAAGGAACCTACAGGTTTCGTAGGATGGAGTAGATTCGAATCATCCTTACTTACTTCTACTTGGGTAATAATCGTAACTACTTTCTTATCTAATCCTCGGGTGATGAATTCATTGGTTAATGCTTGCTGGATGAGATATCCAATGCCTCCTTGTGTATCTGCCACGCAATGAACTAAGGGGACGGCATGCAGCCCTATGATCTCATGTGCTACTTCGCTTCTTCTTAGTGCAAAGCCAACCTGGGGTCCATTACCATGTGTTACAACTAGCTCATGACCGTCTTGCACCATATCTGCTATATGAATAGCTATCTCACATACCGCTTCATATTGATCTTCAACGGATTCACGTCCATTGGATTTCACTAAAGAGTTGCCACCAATTGCCATAATATATGTACCCACTGGATGCCTCCTATATGTATGTCATATTTCTAAGCTTGATCCAACTTATCTTGATAATACGAAACCCAGCCGAAGGGAATCCTTGGCTAGGTTTCATCGTTTATTGTGAAATTATATATATTACGCTCTTTTTTATTTCTTCTGATGGTTGTGATAACCTTTGTCTTAGAGATTATTGCAATTGATCTCTATTCTACTACATAACCCATATGCTGGATATGGGTAGTGGAATTATGCATCTGAAGACTGAATTATCCATCTGTTTTTTCGATGACACAAAAATGGTACTTTATATCCGCTTCAACATAGGAAACATCATTCTCATAGATAATTTGTATCGTGTTACCATAATCATTGATGATTTTCAGAAACTCAGATTCCTTATCTTTTATAATACAATTAATAAACTGATTACCTGAAGACATTTCATCTAATATTTTTATGACTAAGCCTTTTTCCTTCGCACAATCATTCTTGTAGAAATGAAGCATACTGTTCATAAAAATGGTATCGTACGGAATGGTATTAAATGTGTAAATATCGTGTAAAACAGTTTTTACCTCAGGACATTTATCATGTATATCATTCAGCCCAACTACAGACACATCTACCGCAGTAACATCAAATCTCATATGAAAAAACGGAATACTATCCCTACCTTGACCTGCCCCTAAATCACACAGCGTTCCTCTTTTTTTAGATTTCAGAAAGTATTCCACCATTTCAGGATAAGGGTTCCCAAAATAATTCATCTCTTGGTAATAATTATCATAATCGTAGATGCTCATATAAACCACTCCATTTCTATATACGCTTGGAACATAGAAGCTATTGTTCCAATGTAACTCATTTCGTTGGTTTGGAATCATCGTGAAAGCTGACTGATTGTGATGTCTTTATTATACGAAAAAGACGACTTGTTACCTCAATCTATATTCCCTTCGATGTTCTGACACTTGGCAGATAGTTACCAGACGTTCTCTCTACAAATATTCTGTCTCCAGATTCATGTAGAGCAACACCTTCAAATACAATCTGATCGGTGTCTTCAGAAATTGGCGCAGATACAGCAAATGGTGCTGCCTCATCGAGTGAACGGTATAGGGAGATGACATCACCCTTATTCACATTACTAATGGTGATATGCCCATTCTTCTCGATGTGAATCTCAGAAGTGAGCACTTTGCGTGATTGATCAGGATAACGCTCGTCAAATAACTCAAAAGCATAGATGCGCGTATGTCCACTTCCTTCTATACTAATCTGGGCCGGCTCGACAATTTGCAATCGAATATATCTCGCGGTTACTTCATTCAGAAGTACACGATTCATGACATCCCCTTTATTGTCAGCTACTTCATCAATGAGTTTAAAATGTTCCCCATCTAGGCTTGCGAGAATTTGTGCATGCTTGGTATTTAGAATTTTTGCTTCTTTGGCCAATGGATGCCCACAATTGATAATGCGATATTGTTTGATGGTTGTAGGTTGTTGTAAATCGACGGTGAGATGAGGTCTGAATTCTGTTGAACACCATTTCCCGCTATTGATCGTACCATCAATCGTTTTATCTGCACTTTCATTGTCATTCACACTGCTTGAGGCGGTGACGGTAACCCCAAGGGATTGTAGAGCAATATTGTTCATATCATACTTAAGCGTTAGTGCCTTTTGTTCTGTTCGTGCCGTAATGGCTGTTAACGTAATCATGTCTATGATAAAAGGTTGGATAACGAATGTACCTACATCGACTGTGAAATCTTGCGGCACTTCTTCTTTTAACCTATGGACTTTACACTGTTCCATCGAATGATATAGGCTCAGAGCCACTTCATTCTTATGTTCCATTTCTAGCAAGTCACCCGTCTGCAAGGCTATCACTGCATCCATCACACTTTGTGCCGATTGTGCCATGATTCTGAATGCATCCACAAAAGGATCGAGTTCTTTGACCAATTGTACATTCAGACATTGCTCTTGGATACGGTCTGCAGCTGTTTCCATTCTTGTGAATTGTGCCCGCAAGGTATTCACTAATTCGGATACATCCCGCCCTTGTTCCAAGCCAGATTTCAACTTGGTGATATCATCTCTCAAATACCAAGACTCATCGAACACAAAGTCTCCACTCACACCACCATCATCTTTTAAATAACAGCAGTTGGATGCAAAGATCTCTAAGTCTTCCGCCACTTCAGGCGCTAGCGCCTTGAATGATGCTGTAAAGCTAGTATCACAGTTAAAGGCATCTGTATTCCAGTTATGGTCGGCAATGCAGAATAATGCCTGTTTGGACGCTTGGGGTTGGTTCATTGGATTCGAAAAGAAACCATTCACATTGTTCAGATCGGAGCTTAAATTCTCAATTTTGCCCATGAGTATTTTGGAATCACAGTAATCATTCACGGGGTAGTTCCACCATACGGATAAATTCCGATCCGAGCCAATCTCTCTTGTGGGAGAATCATATTGCTCTTTGGAGATATTAGACATCGTCGCAGCGCCCGTCCACATCACTTCCACATCTTCATGCAAGGTTTCTAAAAAGGGTTTGAAGTATTCGGTCATCGATGGACCCCATGCTTCACAATATCGTGTACCCACGGTGAGTAGCGGTCTAATATCCCCTTTGGCCTTGATAAATTCAGTATCAATACTGTTAATAAACGTCGCCTGCTCTATGCCATTGGGAACCCCAACAAGGTCATCGAACAATATACCAAATTGACGGACACCCAGCGTATACAGCTGTTCTAGCTTGTGGATCGCCGCTTGATAGTCTTCTTCTGAAGAAAGGTCAATGGTATCCCCAGGGTGAATCGTCCACACGAAATTCAGATTGTTGGCATGTCCAGCTACTGCAAGTTCAGCAATTTCCTGTGCTTTCTCTGCAGGATATACATTTCTCCAATGTTTTCTGTGGTAAGGGTCATCCTTGGGCGCATAAATGAATGTATTTAACTTCTGTTTACCACCGAATGTCATCAGATCCATGCGATCTTCATGACTCCAAGGGAATCCGTAGAACCCCTCAATGTAACCACGATAGAGAATTTCAGGGTAATCGGTAATCACACATTTCTGTACGATATGATCTGTTAATTGACTCAATATATGATTCAAAGTCACCACACCATAATGAATCCCGTCGCTGTCATGACCAATAATGGCAATATTACAAAAGGCATCCCCGTTAATTACAAGTGTATATCCTTCTGTATGCGTCATCTCAGAGATAGGGTCTGGATGAATGTTCGCTAACGAATCTGCGTTCATCTGTTCTTGGTTGGAAAGATAGATATTCGTCTTGCCCTCTACGAATGCATCTGACACGTCATATGTATAGCCATTCATGGCTAAAGCTTCTTTCAGTTTAGGCAGTGTGGCCACTTTCAAATCCGATGGAGCCACGATATGAACACAGTCAGTGATCTGTACCTCGCCTTCATATCGAATCACATGCTGTGGAACTGGATTAATATCATATAGGTTGTTTGTACTTCCGCTTACTTTGTTGTTCATCGTAACTGTCCTCTCTTCTTGGAGTTAACGTATATCGGCTTATGAATCAGCTACTGTATACAGTAGGATGATCATCTCATATAAGGAGGGTGTGTTTCCAGTATTGTGGTTAACTGTGTAAATCTGCGTTTAATTCAACCTTTTCTTGTATTACGATTTCTAATCCACCGAACTTTTTCGTGAACTTGTTATACACTACAGCTATTAACATACTAAATACCCCATATATACCAAGTAAGAAAACTGGAATAATAATATAAGGAATACCTATATACAGTAATTCTGTCTGTCCAAGGACTATACCTAGGATTGTCATCAATATACCGATTAAAGACATGATTGCCAGTGGAATACATGCAATGTAGAGTGTAGCCTTAAATGCGCTTATAGCTCCAATTTCTTTGATTTCAATTCTTTTCATTTATATCTCTCCTTTTGTATCCTTTGAATAAATCAAGATATCATTTCTTCTTTTCCATTCTGAATTATTCCAATACTGATTGCCCATTACATTATTTTCATAGACCATTAAATGACACTTCATAATCCCTGCCTTCTTTAATGAATGCAATACACTTTCAACTAATCCCTTTCCAATTCCGCTTTTCCTGTACTCTTTCAAAACTGCCACATGATAGAGAAAACCTCTTCTTCCATCGTGACCGCATAGAACAGTTCCTATAATCTTTTCTCCATCTATACATACATAACTATGTCCATCATTTCTTGTTAAGAAGCTTTCAATTGATTCCTCAGAATCAGCCTCGCTCAGTCCCATTCCATCTGTATTCGACCAAAGATCAAAAACTTCCCAATAATCGTTCATGTTCATCTCACGAATTTGAACCATATCAACAAATCACATCCAGTTTGAAAGGTTTTGGTGTTTACTTTTTTCGAGGTTCCTGTATTACTGACGTTTAATCAGCATGAACATCCTGTTATCCGAACTTGCTAAATTCTTAGATCTGCTATCTAGATCCATTCATTATTTCTTCAATGATTTCGATCTTTTCAGCATCCTTCTTATTTCTTGAATTCATTCTATATCCATCTTGCACTGATCTAGTGTAAACCATATGATATTGCTTAAGATTTAATAGCCTATATTTGATGCCCTTGTAATCTCGATGTTCAATTTCATTCATATGAATTGCAGCATATTCTTCTAGATCTTCGATAAAAGAAAATCCTATCTTATGTTGTCCATTACTAAATTCGTGTTCATTCAAATCTATTAATGTGTATCCCTGATCTTCTAGTTCGTTCTTAAATTCTTCCCATCTTTCTTGAATAAATGCTAGAGGAATTAATAAATCAATATCTTTAGGATCAATAGATATTCTTGTTAACACTTCTAATCCGAGTGATCCATAGAGTAATGGGCTTATTCCGAACTTATCATTTAATTCTTTGGCAACAACTAAGAAACTCTTGAATAAGGGTTGAGTCAAATGATCTTCTCCTATGTTATATGATGGGGGTGGAGCATCTTATTTCTATCTGCGTACAACGTTTTGGTACGCTCTTGATTCTCTTGTACTAACAGGTACTTATGTATTCCACTTATAATAGAGGCAATACATTTAAATCCTTACTATATATTTTGGTGAGATCGCCATTTGGCTTGGATGCTGTCTCTATAAAATTCCATCCAAATCTTTCATAGTAATTGTCATGCGTCGTAATTAAGTACAGATTGTTATATCCTAATTTCTTCGCTTCTTCTATTACATGATTCTGTAGTTCTCTCGCTATGCCTTTACTTCTCTCATCTTCAGCAACATATAAGCATGCCAACCAAGGATAAAGATCCTGTCTACAAGATAGATCATTCATCCAAAAGGATACTGTCCCTACCGCCTTTTGTCCTTCTAGAGCTACAAATGTCATGGGCACACGGTCTGTCTGAGAATTATGTAATACGGCATATCTAACATATTCGATTGGCTTATCACTGGCCCATTGTTTCCAAAGCCACTGACATACCGTTTCATAATATTCCATCTGATCTGCAAGATTAACCATTTGAATGCCCATCATTATCCTCCCTATACGAGTAAAAAGATAATTCACCTTTGTAAAGGAAATCCATCTTTTCATATTTTCTTATGTTCTATTGTTCAAAAGATCCAAAAGGAATTCTTACAAACACTCTTCCTTTTTAGATCCACTAGCTCATTCACTCCGGACTGTTCTAACTTTTCAGCGAGAGCGTCAGCTCCCTTTTTCAATTTAAAATCCATCTCTTTCGTATATATCGGAATTAGACTAAAGAAATGTATGCTCTTGTCGTTAGATATCTCTAAAGTAAAGAAATCATTGACGTTATCCACTGTTGCAGGAATACCAAGGATCATTCCAGACAACGCTGTGTTCGTAGCGAACGGTTCTGCCGGATCACCATTGGGTATCGTATGTGCGTGATATAACCATGTTCCATACTCATGTGGAAATCTCGCTAATTTCTTCAACCAAAGTATTGGCCAATAATTCTCATCTTGCTTCAGTGCTTCATCAGACATCTTCCAGTCACTAGGAAGACAGATGACCAGTTCAGCAAATTTGAAGTTCTCTGCTCCCTCTGGAACGGTCATCGGTAAATTACTCATTCCACAGGTAACTAATGTATAATAGTTCTTTTCTTTCGTTGGTTTCACTATAATGATATCTACATGCACCAGATCAGATAAAATCTCATGATATACACCATCAATTTTCCCTATGTATTGCTCCACATGATCTGAAATAACCTTGATAGCCTCATCGACTTCAGAGGCGACAGTGAAATCTTCCTTTCTTTCCTCATAACGAAAAATAGCTTCTCCTGATGGAGCTAGTTCCTTATTCATAGTTCCTCCTATTAATATTTATTTTCTCATCACCTCTACTTTCATTCGCCCTCCATAACCTAAAATCCTCCAAAAAAATACAAGAATAAACAATATTTAGAGACAAAAAGAACGGGCTTTTATTCCCACTCAGATATGCTCCAATAAAGTTCAACTTCCCAACTAGGAATTCTCCTTATTGAAAATACTTATCAAACTCTTGTAAAGAAGATGGATGATTTAGGTTAATAAAATATGGTGATTGCCAACTTTGTGTTGCTATAGCTTGTTTACTGCTAAGTGTATCCCAGCTAGGATAAACTCTTAGAGCCATTTTCCCTTTTGAAGTATCTGTTTTAAGAATATTATGTTTAAGCAATATTTCTTTGGGGAAAATGAATTGCCCAACGTCATGATTACTTCCAAAGGTATTAACAACTAGTAAATCAGTAGTGTTTTCATATGAATATGCTTGATTATTGTTGTCACTGTCTTTTTCCCAACAGGCGATAAATTGCCCTTTCTTCTTAGGTGTTATTCTTGCGACCCTAAATCTAACCGTTTTCGAATTTATTCGAAATATGCCTGCTCCATATTTTTCATTTTGAATTTCTTCTTGGATATTCTCGATCTTTAAGTTACTTGGCTTATAAAAATTCTCATTTACATAAGTTAATGCCTTATAAAATTCATTCATTCGTGCACTTCCTTTTCTACACTTGCCAAGAATTTTACACATTTAATTTCTCGGATTTCACTAGTGAATACTCAGTATCATCAGTAGATATCGCAAAATGCTTATTTTGTGCTTGGGGTTACATATAATGTATAGAAGTTCATGACGGGAACTCACCTTCTATTTGCTCATAATTTCAATAGGTAGGTTTCTGTGATGGTAAGTTCGCTTCTTCTGATTGCTTCTCTTCCAACCAAGGATGAATGTCCGATGCGTGAAAGTTGGTTATCCGAAGTTAGTGCTCTTTTTGAATCACTTACCTATTGTCCTTCATTGACATTATAGTTCACGGTTTATAGCCCTTAATTCTTCAAAATGTTCAACACTAGGAAATGGATCATAAAAGTGGTGTAATAATTTTCTCCATTCCTGATATTGTTCCGATCCTCGAAACCCGATGGTATGATCTTCAAGAGTTTCCCAGCGAACTAATAAAATATATTTATTCTTATCTTCTATGCACTTCTGCAATTCATGATGGATATACCCTTTCATACTGGAGATAATTCTTGAGGCTTTATTAAAGCTGTGTTCAAAATCGCTTGTTAATCCCGGTTTGACTTGCAATATAGCAACTTCAAGTATCATATTCATTGTCCTTTACGCATTTATATTTTTTGTATGTTTCTAAATATTGCAGGAATTGCAGATAACGTTGTGCATTACCGACGCGCAAGCAGCTTAAGTGACCTAGGGGAATGGGTCGTCACAGTATTTGATGTAATCATACTTCTCTTGAAAATTCTTTACGATACTGTTATTAGACAAATAATCTAACGACCAATTGATATTACCTTTTCCATTCAAGATCGTATGTCGATCACATGAAATTGGTGTTATATGATGACCTCTGCCTCTTCAAATTATTTATTTAAGATTTGTTATACTCTCTGAATCGCCAATAATGACATTTTTCACTATACCATCACTCACAAAATCAATAATATACAAGTTCTCTTTATTTTCCTGATACCAGAACAAATCATCTTTTTTTTCTGTTTCAATATTTTTTCCTTTCTTCTTAATTACATATGTTATTTCATTTGCCCCGTATAATTCACTTAATTTCGCATGATCTCGTCCATAAATATCCAAGACCCTTTCTTCTTTATCGCCCAAACCAACCATTCTATATGTTTTATAACGACTGGTTATGTTATCAGAGGTTGAAAAACTAAACTTTACAGCAACCTGGTTACGATAGAAAACTTTCAACCCACTATATATGTGAGACCCAAACATATCTATTTCTTCAGGATTTCCATATATTTTATTTATTTCTTTTCTATTCATACCTAAATGTAAATAAAGCTCCTTTTCTGAATCAAATATTTTGAGATCATCCATTGTAAATTCATTTGGAACATATTTCGGTTTAAATGTGTCATTATTTATTGTTGCATTACTCACGAATATAGTAACTATTATCACAAATATAGTACCCATAATTTTAGCATTCAACTGCATTATATTTCCCATTTTCCCACTCCTCTTTTAGACGGTTAGGCATTGTTGGTAAGGATATAAATGTTGCTTCGAGTCTTCTTCCAGTAATTATGTTCCTATGTCACTTCATTCCCCATTGATTTCCACCTAAAGATTGATACACATAATATTTTACGCTTTCGCTATTTTTTTGTTTGTTGGTCTTAATTAATTTTATTTTAAGGGTTTATTTAACTACAATTACAGATGTTATGGATACCGTTTCCTCATTACCGACGTTCAAGCAGCTTAAGGAACGAGTCGTCAGACTTAGCTGGTTGAATGTATCGTCTTGACCATCTTACTAGGCGATCAAGGGCCGACGCGCGTAGTAGGAATGTGTTGTTATCTGTTTTACCAACTTCATTGATTTATCTTAAATACATCTCAATCATTCAATTTGTTTTTAGTGTTCATTATAAGATCTATTAACTTCGTTCTACTACCAACAACAAACCTATATTCTTGTCCGTTATCTAAAATTACTTTCATTCCGTTGGGAACTAATAATAAAGTATTTGTCTTTTTAATATTTTTGATTTCTTTAATATTTATTTCAAGTGGTTTTGTCTGAACATTGATACGATGAGGCTTAAATATTAACCTTTCATTGGTAATATGTAATCTACCACCCACCGCTTCAATTCCTCTGAATAAGTTGGCTGCTACTTTTTCCTTAATATAAAATTCTGCTGGCCTTAGCTCCATTATTAATAACCCCCATAATATCTTTGGAATTTCCCTGATTTTTGAATTTAAGAAGCCCCACAGACTTATGCGACCATATTGTTAGGCGATGCCACCCATTCGTGAGTTGACTATCATTAATAGTTTATAGATTCCATATCCAATTATAAACCCAATAGAATTTAATATAAAATCATCGATATCAAAACTTCCTCTTCTCGACAAAAGCTGCAATGACTCCAAAATAAACAATCCCATAAAAAACATTAAAAAGGACCTTTTCAATTTCCCTCCAAAGATTATTGGAAGCAAGATTCCAAAGGGTAAGAACGCACCAATATTTCCAAATAAATTAATAACCCAGACATCCGTAGTAAATCTATCAATATGTAGAAAATGTTTGATTGTTTGGAAAGGTTTTAGATTATACCTAAAATCAGAGTTAGTATGTCTTCTTCCAAACCCTAAGATCATCCAATATGTTAATAATGTCGTATAACTAATTAAACTAATCATTGAAAGCTTTTGTATAATATTCTTCATTGGAACACCTCTTATAATTAGTGCTGGTGGATTTAGCTAACGTTTGGCATTCCTGACGTTCAAGTAGCTTAAGTGACCAGAGGGAACGGGTCGTCAGACTTAGCTGGTCGAATGTATCGCCTGAATAATCCTCTTGGAATTCCCCTTAAGTGATCAATGACGTATGCCTGCAGTAGGAATCCTGTATTATCTGAAGTGCCATGCTCCCTAAAATACAATCATTTTTCAAAATCACTTTTACAAATTAATAAATGTTTTTAATATTCCTATTGCCTTGATTTTGGTTTCTCTTCCTTCACGATCTTCATAATAATCTTCATAGATTGAATAAATTCCTATGTGTTGAATATGCCTTGATTTCCATTTTAATTCTATCACGTTATTATTATCACTTTTTCTACATTTCCATTCCTGTTCATCATTGGAACAATTAATTTCGTGTTCTCTTTCTAACCATTTAGAGTAATCTAATTCACGTGGGTTTGTAAGTACTAAACTAAAAATAATGATTATAAAAGTTCCTAAAATGATTGTTTTTTTTCGCTTCATGTACCCTCCGATTATTTATTATCTATGCCATTTCAGATAACGTTTCCGCATTTCTGACGTCCGAACGGCTTAAGGACCAAAGGTCCGGGTAGCTCTGCCACTTAGCCGGTTGAATGTATCGCCTGATTCCACTTCTCTGAAATCCATCTAGGCCACCTAGGAGCGTTAGTGACGAAACAGAAATGTAATGTTATCGGATGTTAATGCCTTCTTCGAATCAACTATCGTGTCCCGTTAGTTTAACTTTCACTTGAATTACACTGCTTTAGTTATACACTCTTTTGACATCTTTATTAAACCAATGGACATAACCACAACGGTGACAAGTCAATATATTTGCTGACCGATTGGCAAAATCCAGGTTTAATAGACTTAAAAAAGCTGTATTTAATTGTGCATATCCGTGTTCCAATTTATCATATTGACAATGAACACAGGAGATATTTATTCCAATCGCCTGATATTGACCTGCTCCCATCCATTCTTTAATTTTCTTGGCAAATATCTTAAAGAACCTTTTCGGCCCATTTGACATAACTTTAATCCTCCAGTAGTTGAATAAATAAAGAACAGCGACGTTGTAAACTGCTCCACTATCTTACTTCGTTAGTAGTATCATTATTTTTCTTGAAAAGACATTTCTGATCCTGTCACATGATAACCATCCTTGTCATGCGTAATAACCCTTATGTAGTTACTATTTGCATCAATCACCCAAACAGTATCTTTGTCAATTTGTATTGTTGAAATTTGTTCAGGGTGTGATTGAACAGGAATACCTTGAACATTAACTGACTGTAGATTATTAAGTGAAGTTGTAAGATTGTTTATTGTCCAAAAAGTTAGCATTGTAATCCAAATCATTATAACCAGAGCAAAAGTATTATTTCGTGACATATAAGTCACCCCTTCTAGTAACTATTTTTATCAATTTTAATTTAAGCAACCGTTCCACAAATTTGGTATTATCGTATTAAACGTATTTCTGATAAAAAAGTTACGGGGCATTGGTTACGCAATACTGCCCGTTAGTTCAAAAGTGATTTTGCATTGATTTCCGATAACGTTCTCGTCTTCGCGACGTCTGAACGGCTTAAGGACCGTAGGTCCGGGTGGCTCTGCCACTTAGCCGGTTGGATATATCGCCTGATTCCATTACTCAGAAAATTCCTCTAGGCGACCAAGGAGCGTCAGCGACGAAGCAAAAATGTATTGTTATACGCTGCCCCTTCTTCTTCGATTCTACATCCATAGATGTCTTGCGTGTCTTATGTATTTCACATATCTTTATATGTGTTGTATCTTTTGATACTAGCAAATCCATTTCCGTATAGGAAAGGTATCCCTTCTACTATTCCATGTGTCTTGGTTCTCAACTACTTCTTCGTAAATGCATCCTTATTCATTTCTTTCATAGTTAATAATTTCGAAGGGGTTACGTATAACGGAACGCGAACCAACGAAGTTAACTTCTCCGATTGGAGGGACCTTTGTACGTTTCTTCACAAATAGCCGTGACCATTGGCAAAGTTAAGTGACGGATGGTGTACTTTAACTTCACTTCAAAATATTTTTGTAGTTACTTGGTTCTTCTGATGCTTCATAAATCATCTTATTTATTATCAACCTCCCTTGTATAAATTCAATTTTATACCTTTGAAGATTTTGATCCGTAGCCTTTAATTCGACCATATACTTAGGAACTTCGATCTCCATTTCCTGATTACTTTTTATCTTAACTTCAGATTTATAGTGGCCAATTACAGGAAGACCACTCCCATACAACATGAACAGACAGTATTTTTTATTGTTTTCTTCAAAAAAATACATACCGGTACCAACAAATTTCTCATCATTCTCCCATTCACGATTTTCAATGGACACCCATATATCAGATTCGTATTTGATCAGATTATTTATACCAATAAGTATAAATATAGCCGAAATTATAGTTAAGATAAGTATCAATCATTTTTTCATACCTTTGCCATCTCCTTTATATAATTCATTCTCTCAGTATTATTAGTTATTAGTCTTTCGTTTGATTTCATAGTTTAATATTTTCTATGGGGTTGCGTATAACGTTCGCGCATTACCGACGTTCAAACAGCTTAAGGACCATAGGGAACGGGTCGTTAGACTTAGCTGGTTGAATGCCTTCTCTTGGCGATCAAGGGCGAATGCCCGCAGTAGGAATGTGGTGTTAAATGAAGTGACGGTCTTCATTGAATTCACAAATCTCATCATTACATAAAGAAAACATCAAGCCTCACTACACTTGATGTTCAATAATCCATTGTTCTATGTCCTCTTCGTTATATATTCCTTCAGCGCTCCTTAGTCCTAAATCAACTAGCTCAGATTGTTCGTAACGAACTTCAATATTATTTAAGCGCAACAATAATAATAATAAAGTTGCTACACCTATCCGCTTATTTCCATCAATAAATCCATGATTCTTTATTAGTGCATATCCCGTTACTGCAATTTTTCTATATAAACCTTCGTATAGATCACGGCCATCAAAGGTTGCCTCTGATTTATTTAATGCACTTTCAAGTAATCCTCTATCTCTGACTCCATCAGCACCACCAGTTGATTTTACGATCTTGCCATGAAAAATAACAAGCTGCTCACTGGTTATATTCTTCACTCGGCTAATTCCTTTAATGCCTTATGATTTTCAATAATAATGCCATCCATTAATGATTCTATTTCATTGTTAGTACGGCTTTTTAAAAACTCAACAAAATCAATAACTTCCATTTTCTTCTCATCTGGTAACCTCATGAAGTCCTGAATAAGCTTTTCCTCGATACTCATAAGATGACACCTCCTGATTCTTCTTTTACCCTATATTATACACCAAACATATAAAAGAATTAACACTTGCTCCCTTCTTTTGTCGGCATTTCATTTAACGTTATATATTCCCGACGTTCAACCGGCTTAAGTGACCAAAGGGAACGGGTCGTCAGACTTAGCCGGTTGAATGTGTCGCCTGAGCCCACTCCCCTGCCAAAACATCGTGCGACCGAGGGCGTAGTCCGAAGTGGGAATATTGTGTTAGCAGATGTTAACGACTTCTTGAGTATCCTTATGGGTTTAACCAATCTCTGTCTGGAGCGGTTATTAGTCTAGCATCTATATAGGCCATATCCATTGTTAGAATTGTTTTGGCTCTATATATTTTTCTTTCCTTGTCTTTAGAAATAACAAGAGCTATATCTGCCCTTGTATCACTTAATAGATTTAGAGGTAACAATAATTGAATTTCTCCCTCATACCAATGTGGAATGGCTACTTTGTAATTTCGACGAATTCTATCTTTTAAAGATTCTATTGCTCCCTTTAAGGCAGTTAGTGCAAGCCTGTCATTGCTTTTTAATGCATCGGGAAGGCGCTCCGAGTTTTCATCAATTATATGTTTATAATTCACTTCAATTTGCCCGTCTCCATAATTAAGATCAAATATTAATTCTGTTGGATCTGAAATATAAGTAGCAATATCAGGTAATGGTCCGAATGGTTTTAATTTATTTGAGTATGATTCAGCGAATGTATAGAACGTCCAATCAGCGGCATTATATTTTTTTGCTTCTTTATTTCTAAAAAAAGTAGCGAAAATATCCTGATCATCTCTATTCTGAAGTCCTGTATTAAAACAAGCTTTATCTCCGTCATCTGAAAAGGCAATTAAATTAAGTTCTTGCACTCGAATAAAGGTATAACTTAAATAGTTTGTTAAAATGGGGTATTCTTGGTTATTATAATCTCTTTTCAAATCATCTGAAGAAAAATCCCAATTTTCACTCTTAGCCATTACTGCAAGTTGCTCGAAAGGTTTCTCCCAAGTCTCACCGTTTTTCCCATTGAAGGGAAATGAAGCAAAAACCTCATCAACAGGCTGTTCTTTAAATCTCTTGAATAGCGATTTATATACTTTCATTCTAATTTTCCTTTCATTTTATGATCTCGTTAATTTCATCTAACGTTTCCGTGTTCACGACGTCCATTCACCCTAAGATGCACAAGTCGTGCGACTAGCACGTTCTCGGCCGGCCGCGATGCGGTTGGGGGAATGGATGTGTCCTGGCAATCACTTCTCCCACTTTTCTCCCGGGACTGAGGTAGCTTGTCTTCTGATACGTAAACACATTGTTATCTGATGTCAGTGCATACTTTGAATAGCCTACACTATCATTTTATCTACTAAACGCCGAACTGTTTTAAGTGATGGTCAAGATGTTTATATATGCCCTTGCCCCATTCTTCAGGAGAAAGTTTTCCGAAAAAAGGGTGTGGTTTTTTTGTGCATTTCGCAGGTCCATTACTTTGAAACATAATTATTTTTTTTATCAAAATTTCTTTTTCCGTATCAAATTCTCTTTTATCTACAATCATGATAGTTGAAATCGTAGACATATTTTGTGGAAGTGGTTTATCGTTATAGAACATATGTTTCACAAACTTTCCTATTAGTATCCCTAGCAAACTTCGTGAGGAAGAAAGGTTCCCCAGCGCGATTTCCTGAAACGATGAGCAATGAGCTAACATTTGCGCGACATTCATTTTGCCCCATTTTGGTTGTGAATCAGGACTTAATTGTTTGATACGACCTGTGATTTCACTTAAATAATATTGATCAAAAATGTTATTCATTAGAACGACTCCCTCGCTAAAAAGAGATTTTTATTTCATGCGCTGATTTCCGATAACGTTGCGCATTTCTGACGTCCAAACGGCTTAAGGACCGTAGGTCCGGGTGGCTCTGCCACTTAGCCGGTTGAATGTGTCGCCTGAATGTACCTCTCGGATATCCCTCTTGGCGACCAAGGAGCGTCAGCGACGATGTAGGAATGTTATGTTAGCTGAAGTTATTGTCTTCTTCGAAATACTTACTATTTAAATATGTTTCAAACAGAAAAGCACAGAGTGAACCGCTTAAGTTTACCATTAAAACCGAATGACTTGGTTTTGGAGCAACATATTTTTCGTCCTTACCATGAGAATCGCCATATTTATTTCTAAGTTCAGCCATAGCCGTAACTATACTAGACATTGATCCAGTTATTTGTTTAACAATTCTTTCTCCATCTTTATCTGCGAAAAACTCTAGTTTATTTGCAACTTTCTTATATAATTGCGGTAAATCATCTCTTTCTGTAAAAGAAATATTCAATCTATTTAGCAACCATTTACAAGTACTTTCCAGCATAGATCGTGCAGCTGTGATTGCATCTTCTGGATCAGTGTTATTTTGATTTATAGCTCTATCCCAATCTTTCTTTACATGTTCTAAACTATATGTATCAAAAATAGATTCAGGTCGACTAACCATAATCCCATTAACAGAAATTATCTTCCCATTTAAATAATCAAATCCATCGTTATTCAATAGTTTAATAAGCTGGATGAATTTAATATCATCTCTTATATTGAAATATTCATTATCGTTCTTTACCAAATATGTTTCTATTACCCTGATTAGTTTATTTGCATCATTCTGATCTGACAAAGCTAGACTACTCACGAAAGCGTCTGCAGTAGCTTTTCTCACCCCTGAATATAATGATTTATAATTTGGCTTTTGGAATATACCTTCACTTTCGAATAATTCACATATTTCATTAAAGCTTGAATTTGAGGACAGCATATCAAAAAAAACATCTATAGTACGTTTGCTAACAATAATTTCTGCCATGTTAACCCCCTGATTTATGTTGCAATAATTTCTGCTAACGTTCTTGTATTCACGACGTCCCACCGACTTAAGGCGACGAAGTCGCCGGGCGCGATGCGCTTTGTCGGTGCGGATGTGTCCGGCTGAATCTACTTCCTCGCTACTGAAAATTGCTTCCCCGAATCCACTTCAAACACCTGCCGGACCGATGGCGTATGCCCGATGCGTGAATATGGTGTTAGACGAGGTTCTCTCTCCTTGATTTACTTCCAAATCTCTGATCTTGAACATCCTCATATTCTGTTTATGATCTTCCAATATACAAGAGTAGATTCTCCATTGAAACTTTATTTGTTCTGTCTCCTTATATAGAAATTATAATCCAAGTGTATCTCTCTCTGCACTTAAAATATGCGAAAAGAAAAAGCCGCGATTCAGGAGTAACTTTTAACTCCCGTCTAACTCGCGACTACTTATTTCGAACTTATCCCATTAAAGATGTTCGTATGCCATTGAATATAAACTGAAGCAGCTTGAGAACCGTATTATTAGACTATCGTTCACCGTTAGTGTAATGAACGTAAAATAAAAAACAGGACTAGGGTCTCACGAAAAGCCAAGTATTGTTAAATATTATTGCTAGGTGGTCGGCTCATACAACTTTTTATTTAGCAATACAGGCGATTCTTCAGACAATATCATCTGATATAAAGTGATTTCCTTAGCCATTGAGATTTCAAGAAGTTTTTGAATATTTTCTTCACTTGCCCTTGCTCCTGCATAAATCGCTTTAGGTTTTGGGGTATAAATCATGCGTTTATCATTAGTTGCACCAGGGCCAAATGGAAAAACAAGTCGCCATTCTTGCTCATAAGCCCATTCCGGGGATTTAGTAATAGCCGGGTACAACCCAAACAAATTATTGTATTGTCCAGACGTATTTATAATAGCTTGTTTAATATACTCAGTCGCATCAAACATTTTATCCGTATAGATGCAAGGAAGAATAATCGTACACTGCGGGTTGTTTGGTCCAAGTTCCTTATAGTTATATTCAACGCAAAAACCGGTATGGTTTGCTGAATAGTGACTCCACATAAGATTATTATCTTTCTTCTCACTAAGACACATTACAAGGTAACCCATCTGAAAGGTGGTTCGGAATTTTTGAAACATGTCTTTGATCTGTTCTTTATTAAAATCAGCCATTATTGTTGCAAATTCTTGTTCCCGCCCCACAGTGTTATCATCAAATTGAGCTATGTATTTCGTAAATGCATAGAAAGGCTCAGAGCTATTACGAATTTCAGCAATTTGCTGTTTACTAAATGTAACCCCAGCTTCTTGCAATGTAATAATCATTTTCTCCATATTTCGTTGTAAAAACATATCCTTGCTTAATTTATCGTAATTGATCTTTAATATAGCATCAAAGGGATCGTTGAATTCAATCGGGTAGGATAACCGTTCTTGTTGATTGATTAAGTTCTTAACGCTATATTCCGTAAAACTACGGTAACGAAAAAAAGCGTTGGGCATATGTTGGTGCTTCAAGGTAACGGCCTTATCAATATTCATATCATCGGGATTAACAGGAAATTGCAATTTAATATAGTCTTCTATCCACATCAAATGATCACATCCTTATTGCACTTTGGTATTAGGTAAATAAATTCCATTCTATCATTCAATCAAAAAACTTCCCAGCATTGGACTGCTAGATCTCCGGTTAACTCCAAAATTGAAACCATAAAAAAAATGAACTTAGATTCTTCATCACTTCATTCTTCAATTTGCCAAAACTAATCGGCTCGTTAGTTCAAATACTCAGGTAATGGAATTTACTGCACTTTTATCATTTAATTCACAAATGGTCTTACAGAGAATTTCGTCTAACGTTTCCGTGTTCACGACATCCCACCGACTTAAGCCCGTAGGGCGGCTGCGCTTTCGCAATTAGTCGGTGCGGATGTGTCCCGGCAATCACTTCTTCGATTTATCTTCCGGGACCGAGGGGGGCTCGTCGCCCCCCCCCGATGCGTGAACATATTGTTAGGAGAAGCTTCCTTCTGCTTTGAAATCACTACTTAATTACTTGTGTTTCCCAACCATCATACCTTGCATTAAATTTATTTGCTAAATCAACAAACATATCTGTAAGCTCATTTATTGATTGTGGATCTACTCTATCTACTCGATAAATTTGAAGTGTAATTTCATCTGTAGACTGATGTTCTTGTTCAATATTGAAATTTAGTGATTTTACTTTTTTGATAAAATCTAGTTTGTCAATATCACTTCTAAATTCTATCCAGTGATCTACACGTCTTGATACTTCTAAAGAATCACCAGAAGTACGAAGAGAATCTAATACATTGCTATTTCCCATATGTTGAATTTCATACTCATTGGGATATAAGAAGTTAAAATAAAATCCCCAGGGCTCTTCTTCATTAATAGAAAAAGTTTCAATATCATATCCATGTTCTAAAAATATTGGACCTGTCAGTGAAGACAAATCATAATCTTTGCTAAAATAAAAAAATAAATCTCTTATTCCGTTAGTTGTTACTCGTCCAACATTATATCCAGTACCATTGATTTCATTAATTATTCTATCTTCTAAAGCATTTATTATTTCTGCCTCTAGATCTATAGGAATACCGCTCTCATTTGGATTTTTAATTTCAAATCTCAAAGCTATGGGAAAAGAAAATTGGCTTTGATCTACTTCTTTCCAAATATCCATATCTAAAACAATGGATGCAAAATGCTCTTCTATCTTAGAGAAATAAATATCCCAATGATCTGACATTTTTGATTCTCCTTTAAGGAAATTTCACCTAACGTTCCCGCATTACTGACGTTCAAGCGGCTTAAGGCACATAGTTCCGGGTCGTCAGACTTAGCCGATTGGATGTGTTTCTTGAATCTGATTCAACGATCCCCCTCTTAGCAACCAAGGAGCGTTAGCGATGATGCAGTAAAGTAATGTTAGGTGATTTATGAGCCTTCTTCGATTCTTCTATAATTTTACTTCTAGTTTTTTCGTTATGTTAGTTATTGTTGTAAAGTCAGTCTGATAAAGAGAAACGCTTCTCTTAATCGAAAAATCATTTTCCTTCTTTGGGGTGGGATAACGACCATCCCAAAGAAGGTAGTTCGTTAATCGATTTATTATTTCTTCTTCATTTATTGTTAGATCGATCTGTAAGTATCTTGTAAGTTCTAATAAATTATGACCTAATTTAAACATCTTCTTAATGCTCTCTTGATTATGGGGTTCTCTAGATATAAAAATTCCTTTTAATAAATTCTCAAATGCAAATCCGACTAATAAAAAGTATGATGATGGAAGATTTGTAGAATTTATAATGATACGTAATTCACTAGAATTTTGATCTATTATTTCTTCAAACTCTTGTTGAATCCTTTCTTTTAATATATTCGCAGCACCAAATAAATCATTTGCTTTCAAATGCCAGGAATCTTTATTATAAAAAGTTTCAGAGAAATCAGAGTTCATTGTTGATATTCTTTTATTAATGAAGTCTATGTCCCCTAAAAGTTTTATGTTATTTTCATCCATGTTTTATCCCTCATTCTAACTTTGCTCGTATTTCACCTAACTTTGTTGTATTCACGAACCCGAGAGGCCCCCCTGTGTCACAATAGTTGTCGTACCTCTCAATAGAATATACAGTAGTTAAAA
>NZ_JBITNB010000030.1:0-41495 GCF_054373195.1 Paenibacillus sp. CMAA1364
AGAAAAGGTCTTCCTTTTTCTATTTATCTATTTACACATAATATTTTACGCTCTCCATCATGTATGATGATTATCATCATCAGTGTTTGTTGAAGTTAATTTATAGTGTGTTAGTTAGCCTTTGCATACATAGTTGATTAGTAGAATAGATCATCTGCACTATGTATTAAAATTCAGAATAATCTATTATTAATACATGAATTACAATTAATTTTATAGAAATGTAAGGTTTTTAATCGGCTTTTATTGTATGATGTTATGAAGGATTAAATTAGAATTCAATTGAAACGGTAGACGATAGGAGGAGTACCATGACTGAACTTATGGATAACGCCAACAAAAGCAATTCGAGTAACTTGCTTCGGCGTGACGTACGGTTTCTTGGAAACATTCTGGGCGAGGTATTAGTCCATCAAGGTGGAAATGAACTTCTAGAGATAGTAGAGAAGATTCGTGAAACAAGCAAGTCTTTAAGATCAGAATATGTCTCAGAAGTATATACAGAATTCAAACAAACGATTAGTGAGCTAAAGCCAGAAACAAGACATCAAGTTATTCGTGCTTTTGCAATCTATTTCGAACTTGTTAATATTGCGGAACAGAATCATCGCATTCGTAGAAAACGTGATTATGAGCGTTCGGCGGGTGAGACCATTCAACCGGGATCTATTGAGAGTGCTGTCCAGGAATTGAAGAAACTTGATTATTCATATGAAGAAGTGAAAGAAGTAATTGAAGGTCTTTCACTTGAACTTGTTATGACAGCACATCCAACAGAAGCTATGCGTAGAGCTATTCTAGATATTCATAAGCGCATCTCAGAAGATGTCATGCTTCTAGATAATCCTACACTTACTTTCCGTGAACGTGAGCAACTTCGTGAGAAGCTGTTGAATGAGGTTATTACACTTTGGCAAACGGATGAGTTGAGAGATCGTAAACCAACCGTCATTGATGAAGTTAGAAATGGAATGTATTACTTCCATGAGACACTTTTTCATGTGCTTCCAGATGTGTATCAAGAGCTAGAGCGCTGTCTAAGTAAATACTATCCAGGTCAACTGTGGCATGTACCAACATATCTTAAGTTCGGCTCATGGATTGGTGGAGATCGTGATGGTAATCCTTCGGTTAAATCCAACATTACATGGAAGACACTTACAATGCAACGCAAATTAGCTATTCGTGAGTATGAACGTATTATGACTGAGTTAATGAGGAATTTGAGCTTCAGTACAACGATTGTGTCTGTATCTGATGAACTAGAGGAATCAATACGTCTGGATCAATCTACTATTTCTTTGAGTAAAAAGGCAGTATGGCATAATCAGTATGAACCGTATCGCATTAAGCTTGTCTACATGATGAAGAAAATTAATAATATCATTGATGAGAATAGTGAAGATAAGGATGAATGTTATGCAACACCTGCAGATTTTATTGAAGATCTAAATGTAATTGACCGTAGTCTGCGTCATCATTATGCAGATTATATTGCCGATACGCATATCAAAAAACTGATTAGACAAGTTGAATTATTCGGATTCCATACAGCATCGCTTGATATCCGCCAACATAGTCAAGAACATGAGAATGCAATGTCTGAAGTATTGGCTAATATGAATATTGTCAGTAATTATGCCGAGTTATCTGAAGAGGAGAAGATTACTCTTCTTAACAATATATTAAATGATCCAAGACCAATTACTTCTGATTATCACACGTACAGCGAGAATACGAAGGAATGTTTGGATGTATATCGCGTAGTGTATAAGGCACAACAGGAATTTGGTAAGGATTGTATTTCGAAATATTTGATCAGTATGGCTGAAGGAGCTAGTGATATCTTAGAGGTCATGGTCTTCGCTAAAGAAGTTGGATTATTCCGTCGAAATGAAGATCAATCCATTACCTGTACGCTACAAGCGGTTCCTTTATTTGAGACCATCGACGATCTATTTGCAGCACCAGAGATTATGAAGCAAATGTTTACATTACCTATTTATCGTGAAGCTGTCTCAGCGATGGGTGATCTACAAGAGATTATGTTAGGATACTCAGACAGTAACAAAGATGGTGGAGCGGTTACTGCCAACTGGGAGTTGCGCGTAGCCATGAAGAAGATCACGGCGACAGCGGATGACTTTAATGTGAAGCTGAAGTTCTTCCATGGACGTGGTGGAGCACTAGGACGTGGTGGAATGTCACTCAATCGGAGTATTCTAGCACAACCGGCCTCTACTGTGGGTGGTGGAATCAAAATTACGGAGCAAGGTGAGGTTATTTCCTCAAGATATTCCCTGCAAGGTATTGCTTATCGTAGCTTAGAGCAGGCGACATCGGCTTTAATTACAGTTGCAATTCATGCTCGTTGTCCGCAGGCTGATCTAATTGAACAACAAGAAGATGAGTGGGACTTGATTGCTAAAGGTATTTCTGAAGTATCCCTTAAGAAATATCAAGATCTGATCTTCCGTGACCCAGACTTCTTAACCTTCTTCAAAGAATCAACACCGCTCTCTGAAGTGGGTGAGTTGAATATCGGTTCTCGACCTGCTAAACGTAAGAACAGTGACCGTTTCGAAGACTTGCGCGCCATTCCTTGGGTGTTTGCATGGACACAGAGTCGTTACTTACTACCAGCTTGGTACGCAGCAGGTACAGGTTTGCAAAGCTATTATCAGAACAAAGAAGAGAATCTTCAAGTTCTACAAGAGATGTATTCTAAATTCCCATTCTTCACATCTCTCATTGATACGTTACAGATGGCTATGTCCAAAGCAGATCTGTTGATCGCTAAAGAATATGCGGATATGACGAAAGAAGTCTCCTACCGTGAGCGTATCTTCGGTCTCATTGAAGAAGAATATAAGTTAACGACAGATCTTATTCTGAAGATTACTGGGCAAAAGGAATTGCTGGATAATGTGCCTGTAATTCAAGAATCAATCCGACTGCGTAATCCATACGTGGATCCACTAAGCTATCTACAAGTTCAACTTATTAGTGAACTACGTCAATGTCGTGAGAATGATGAAGATAATCCTGAGTTACTTCGTGAAGTTCTCCTAACCATTAACGGAATTGCGGCAGGTCTTCGAAATACGGGTTGATCGTATACGAGCAAAAAAAATTAAATAACCAATAAAAGTCGAGTATCCTTTCGGAGAGCTCGGCTTTTATTTATGGCATTATAGTAAATATATTTATGCGGAACTTCCGTATCTTCTAGCTGAATATGGTATTGTTAATGGAAGCGGTATTGCTTTTTGAACAAACATGAATTAAAATTCTAGTGTTGTTCTGGGAACCTATTAATACCCATCAGCAAGTCTGGGGGAATCAAGTTGGATCAATTAGAGAATAGATTAACGAAGCTTGCCATTAAAGGTGATCAGCAGGCTTTTGCCGAAATTGTTGAGTTATATAAAGATAAAATATATTTTTTAGGCTATAGAATGTTGAACAATCGTCAAGAGGCAGAGGACGTCGTTCAGGAGACCTTTTTGCGTGTTTTTAAAAGTCTAGATCGATATGATCCTAATCAGAAGTTCTCTACATGGATTTATCGCATTGCTACGAACCTATCTATTGACCGTTTGAGGAAAAGAAAACCTACATATTCGCTAGACGCTGATATGAATGACCAAGAAGGGCTAGATGGTTACTCTATACTCCCTGGAGATGATCGTACACCAGAAAGTGAAGTGTTGCTCTCGGAGACGAAACAGATTGTTTATAAGGCTATTGAAAGCCTACCTGTAAAGTATAAGTCTGTTATGATTCTAAGATATCTTCAAGAGATGTCTCTTCAAGAAATCAGTGATGTATTAGATATGCCGGTTACGACGATCAAGACTCGTGTCCATCGGGGAAGAGAATTTTTGCGAAAGAGCTTAGAACATAAATTATGATTTCGTGTATTTATGAAACATCTTAGGAATTGATACGTATGTAAGTTATCAAGCTTAGAAAACACAAGTTGTGATCATAAATAAGATACTAAATGATGGATTGAAAGGACTGGCTCATATGGAATGCAAGATAGCCGTCTCCTTAATACACGATTACCTAGATGACGACTTGGCCAAGGAGCAGGGTAAGATGTTGAAATCACACTTACTCTCTTGTGATCATTGTCGCATGCGCTTTAATGAACTTGAACAGACAGATATGATGTTGTATTCTCTTCCACACCATATTCCTGCTGCATCGAATGAACTAACGGAGCGCATTCTGAATACTCTTCCTAGAACTAAGGAACCGCAGATATGGGTTAAATGGATGAAGAGACATCCAGCAGTAACAGCTGCTGCATTATTTTTCGTTGTAATGTTACTTAGCGTGATTAATGTCTTTAACCAGAATAGTCAATTGGTGGTACAAGGAAATAACTTAGATCAGGTTATTATTGAAGGTAATACGGTTATTGTACCCGAAGGGAAAGTAATTGCAGGGGACTTAACGATAGAGAATGGGCAAGCTGAGGTGTTTGGTAAGGTCGATGGTAATTTAACGGTAATTGATGGATCGTTATATACAGCCTCTACAGCTCAAATATCAGGCCAGGTGAAGAGTGTTGATCGCGCACTAGACTGGATTTGGTACAAAATCTCCAACGCCTTCTCAGATGTGTCTTATCGATAAATTTCTTTGTAGAAGTTGATTCAAAATTGTGAACACCAAGAAGGTCATATGAAGGATATAAGGATAAAGTATAAGATTAATTATATACTTTATCCTTATATTTTTGCCCAAATGTTATAAATTGAATTGAAACATGGCATAGTTAGCAATACTAGGAGTAGGTTGTTAGTAGGATGGAGTTGCTCCAACGTATATAAATGAGTTAATCTAGAGTAAACTGGATATTTTAGTCGAATTTTGCAACCTTTACTTGCAAGAAGAGGTAGTTCGTTATAACCTTAGGTTTAGGGACAATATATAGATATAGAAACGTCTTATTGAAGGAATAAACGGGGGCCTTAGAATGAGTTATTTCACTGACATCACTTGGAAAGATTCTGTGAAGGATATTATTGATATCGCTATCGTATCATACGTTATTTATCATGCTATTTTACTAGTTAGAGGAACAAGAGCGATTCAATTATTAAAAGGAATTCTTGTATTAGTCATTATTTGGGCGCTTAGTACTTGGTTCGATCTTTATACATTGAAATGGCTCATGAATCAGATGTTTACATTTGGTGTTCTGGCTATATTTATTATCTTCCAACCAGAATTGCGACGAGGTCTTGAGCAATTAGGGAGAGGTAAATTTATAGGAAGATCGGCCGATGAAGATGAAGAATTCACGAAGTTAATAGGTGAAATTATTAAAGCTGTTAATTATTTATCACGTAGAAAAATTGGCGCATTAATTGTTTTTGAACGTGAGACAGGTCTTAATGAATATACTGAATCAGGGATACCCATGAATTCTAAAATCAGTTCAGAACTGATTATTAATGTGTTCACACCCAACACGCCATTACATGATGGTGCAGTTATTATACAATCTAACCAGATCGCTGCAGCTGCATGTTACTTGCCGCTTTCGGAGAATCCATTTATTAGTAAGGAATTAGGAACACGTCATCGTGCTGCCATAGGCATTAGTGAAGTGGGAGATGCGATGTCTGTAATTGTGTCAGAGGAGACAGGACAGATCTCGTTAGCTATGGATGGTCAAGTCGTGAGAGATATTAAAGAGGAATCTTTGATATCCAAGTTATACGAAGAATTACGTCCGAACTCGAATCATAAAGAGAAACGCCCTGCATTCTGGAAACGGAAAGGGGATGATTTGAATGGATAGGTGGATTAAGAATAATACAGTTGTAAAAATTTTAGCCATTGCAGTTAGCATTTTATTATGGGGGATGGTACATACCGATGATGTCACTCCTACACCCACCTCAACGATAGATACGACGTTTATTGAGAATGTTAAAGTGCAACCTTTTGGATTAGATGACTCCCTATATGTATTAAATACCTTGGATACAGATCGTGTCAGAATCGAAGTGAAGGGGAAACGCTCTGCGATTACGTCTATATTTAATGATGATTATAAAGTAACTTTGGATCTTAGTGATATTATTGAAGGCACGTTCACTGTACCGTTATCCTATGAGCTGCCATCTGGAGTAGAACTTGTTTCCATGAGCCCCAATAAGGTTACCGTTACGATTGAGAAAAAATCAGAAGTTTCTTTTCCAGTGAGTATCGTGACGAGTGGTAGCTTATTGGAAGGATATGTTGTCGGTGCAATTCTAAGTGATCCTAATAAAGTAAAAGTGACTTTGCCGAATAGTGATATGCAAAGAGTATCTAAAGTACAGGGTATCGTTAAACTTGATGCTAATAAAGAAACAATCAAAGTGAAAAAGGTGAAGTTAGTCGCAATAGATAGTGATGGTCAGGAAATCAAAGACGCTGTTATAGTACCTGCAGAAGTAGCGGTTGAAATTCCACTTATTTCACCATCCAAGTCTGTCTCTTTGAAGGTTCAGTACACAGGTAATCTTCCTGATGGGTTAGAATTAACCAATACGAATTCGAATGTGAGTGAAGTGACTTTATTCGGTTCGAGAGAAGTGTTATCACAGATAGAATTATTGAATTCTCCTGCAGTCGATCTCAGTAAGATTACTACAGAGGGTAAGTCTACGTTGAATGTGACCTTAATACCACCGGAAGGGGTAGACAAAATCGAGCCTAGTGTCATTCAGGTTCAGGTTGAAACACAAGCAGTAGTTAATATAGAGTCGCTTGGCGAGATAACGATCAATGATATTCCTATCATTATTGAAGGCATCAGTACGGATACTCAGGTGGCCTTCGTGAAGCCAGAGGGAAAGTCATTAAGTCTAACTTTAACGGGCACGAATACAGCACTTAATAATCTGAAAAAGACAGATATTAAGATAACGGCAAATGTCAGCCAACTTAAGTTAGGCACTCATGAAATACCAGTCGAAGTCAATCTCCCGACGTCTATTTCACTTAACAGTGATAAGTCTCTTGTGGTGATAGTAGAAGTGAAGGATAAAGATAAAGTAGTACCACCAGTTACAAACGATAAAGATAAGCCGGTTATTGAAGAGCCGACGGATAAGAATGGTACAACAGAACCGGTGGTTAGTAAGCCTAACGATAAGATAAAGCCCGAATTTAATACAGCAGTTGATGTAGACCGTAAGGAGCCTTCGACATAGATCGTTCTACAAATGATTCTATGACATATTGTTGGGTTAATAGGAATAAGCAACTTAGAATTAGAAGAGTTGATATACAAAGGAGAAAATTATGGGGAAATATTTCGGAACAGATGGTGTGCGTGGTATAGCGAACATAGAATTAACAGCTGAATTAGCTTACAGTATAGGTCGTTGTGGAGGATATGTACTTACGAATGATATAGATAAGCCCACTGTCGTTATCGGGATGGATACACGTGTATCCGGCCATATGTTAGAGTCCGCACTAGTAGCAGGTCTACTGTCTATTGGAGCACATGTTATTCGTATTGGTATTGTGAGTACTCCAGCGGTTGCATATATCACTAGACTATTAGAAGCCGATGCAGGTGTCATGATCTCTGCTTCGCATAATCCTGTTGAAGATAACGGTATAAAGTTCTTTGGTCGTGATGGATTTAAATTATCCGATGAAACAGAACTCAAAATTGAAACGCTGATGGATACGAAAGTAGACAGTTTACCACGTCCTATTGGTATAGAACTAGGAAATGTCATTGTGGATAACGAAGCGAAATTTAAGTATTTAGAGTTCTTGAAGACGACAGTAACACATTCTTTTGCAGGGTTAAAAATTGTACTGGATTGTGCTAACGGTTCTGCATACGAACTAGCTCCACAGTTATTCCGTGATCTTGGAGCACAAGTGATAACAATTGGTGCCGAGCCGAATGGACTGAACATTAATGATCATTGTGGTTCGACACATCCTGAATTATTAAAGAAGATTGTGTTGGAGCATCAAGCAGATATAGGATTAGCCTTTGATGGTGATGCTGACCGATTAATTGCTATTGATGAGACAGGTGCAGAAGTAGATGGAGACTTTATCCTCTGCATATGTGCTGAAGCAATGAACCGCAATGGTAAATTAAATAATAACACGGTGGTTTCAACGGTTATGAGTAATATCGGTTTCTATAAAGCATGTGAGAAGCTTCAATTAAATACATTCAAGACTGCTGTTGGAGATCGTTATGTTATGGAGGAAATGAGAAGAGGGGGATATAACCTCGGCGGAGAACAATCCGGTCATGTCATCTTCTTGGATTATAACACGACGGGTGATGGCATACTTACAGGAATTCAATTGGTAGACATATTGCAACAAAGCGGCAAGAAACTTAGTGAAGCCAAATCGATGATGAAACAATATCCTCAGGTTCTAGTGAATGTCCGTGTAGAAGACAAAACGAATTATGAAGGTAACGTAGCTATACAAGAAGCCATCACAAACGTAGAGGAATTGTTAGGCGATAATGGTCGCGTTCTTGTCCGCGCATCTGGTACAGAATCATTAATACGTGTAATGGCTGAAGGGCCAGATAAAGATACTCTTGATACTTATGTAAATGGAATTGTCGAGGTAGTTAAGCGAGAATTAGTATAAGTGAGCGTATGCAAGATCTATTGTGGAAGATCACTGAAACCATTTGCAATGGTTCCAGTGGTCTTCTTTGTCCATCATAATGATTTGGACATTGCCAAATGAATCCAACGTGCATATAATAAAAAAGTAATATTCCAATAAAGAGAGTGAGGATAGAGCATATAGTAATAAAAGCGCCAGAACTTGACTAGCGCGGGATGTGTGATATTTGAATCATACATGAACGGCAGATCAAGTTGACGAGGTGGAGGTGTTCGAAATGTTCGGCGGGGGCCTCCCGGTGATGCACCAGAGCCGTGAATCATTAACGGAAAATGAGTGGGCGACTGTTCATACAACGTTGTGATGGGTGCAATGTAGTACATTAAATGTATAAGTGTGCGAGAATGTAAGAGCGGTATTGAACTGGAATGCACATTTATGGTTGCACTTTGTATAATTGAATACATGGATAATGATGTTTGTGCATTCTTGAACATGCCGCACAGAAGACTCGTACACTTTTATTCTAATATTAATAGAAGTGAACGGGGGATTTAGAGATGTGTGGTATTGTCGGATATATTGGTAACAAGAATACGCAGTCGGTTCTAGTCGAAGGGTTAAAGAAGTTAGAATATCGAGGTTATGACTCGGCAGGTATTGCTGTGTTTACAGATAAAGGTCTTGAAGTTGTGAAAGCCCAAGGACGACTAATGAATTTAGAAGCTAAACTTGCGAATGAGCCACTAGTTGGAGGAGCGGGAATTGGTCATACACGTTGGGCAACGCATGGTAAACCATCTGATGCTAATTCACATCCCCATACAGACGGATCGTCGAAGTTCTCAGTTGTTCATAATGGTATTGTAGAGAACTATTTGGATTTAAAAGATGAGTTGATGGTACAAGGACATCATTTCGTCTCAGAGACAGATACGGAGATTATTGCACATCTTATTGCCCGTGAATATGCTGGAGATATTGTAAAGGCAGTTCAACAAGCAATCACCCATATGCGTGGTGCATTCGCATTAGGGGTATTAACGGAGTACGAGCCTAATAAAATCGTTGCGGTTCGACAAGCCAGCCCTCTCATTATAGGTATTGGAGAAGGTGAGAACTTTATCGGGTCAGATATTCCCGCGATTCTTCAATATACACGTCAAGTATATATCCTTAATGATGGGGAAATGGCTGTATTGACTCCAGATTTCGTCGAATTAATGACAATCGAAGGGAATTATATTTCTCGGGAAATGATTCATGTCGATTGGGATGCGGTAACTGCAGAAAAGGGTGGATACGAGCACTTCATGTTAAAAGAGATCCACGAGCAACCTAGAGCTTATCGGGATACCATGCGTGGTCGGTTTGATGAACTAGGTGAGAAGGTTGTCTTTCCGGAATTGAAACTAACGTATGAACAAATAATCAATATTCGTAATATTCAGATTATTGCTTGTGGAACGGCATATCATGCGGGTCTAGTAGGGCGCAATGTCATTGAGCAACTGGTACGAATTCCTGTGGAGACAGATGTGGCCTCGGAATATCGCTATCGTTCACCTATCGTATCATCCGATACGTTAGTCATTGTGGTTAGTCAATCTGGGGAAACGGCAGATACGTTAGCAGCATTACGTGAAGCAAAAGCGAACGGAGCCCATGTCTTAGCGATCACGAACGTTGTTGGCAGCTCCATTGCTCGTGATGCAGATGATGTTATCGTCACACTAGCGGGTCCAGAGATTGCTGTTGCTTCGACCAAAGCATACACTTCCCAATTGATAGCATTTTATTTATTTGGATTGTATCTGGCCCAAATGAGAGGTACACAAACACTCGAAGCTAGGATAGAAATGATCCAAGCTATGCAAGCCCTACCGGAACAGTTGGAAAGCATGTTAGAAGATACAGATGCTATCAAATCGTATGCGGAACAAATAGCTGCACATGAGCATTTATTCTTCATCGGTAGAGGAATAGATTATGCCGTGGCACAAGAAGGTTCTCTAAAGTTGAAAGAGATCTCCTACATCCATTCTGAAGCTTACCCAGCAGGTGAATTGAAACATGGAACATTGGCATTGATCGAAGAGGGAATACCCGTAATTGCTTTGGTAACCCAAGACAATGTTCTAGAAAAGACAGTCAGTAATATCAAAGAAGTCAGTGCGCGTGGTGCAGACATTATGGCGATTACGTTCGAGGAACACGCTCAGACGCTGCTTAAATCCGCAGATCAAGTCTTCGCAATCCCGAAGACATTACCGCTACTAACCCCAGCGCTATCGGTACTACCGCTACAATTACTTGCGTACTATGCTTCACTTGCGCGGGGTAACGATGTGGATAAACCACGGAATTTGGCGAAGAGTGTGACGGTGGAGTAGAGGGCTTTGTAAGCTAACAACTAAGGTGATCGGGGATTAATCATCCGATTACCTTAGTGTTTTTTATTTGTAGATATATAAGGCAGGGGGATGCGAGATAATTATCAGAGGTATAGCAGAAATATAGCAAGAGATTAGCAAGAGAAGAAGCGGCAGAATACTGAAGAAAGGGCCGTTCTGTTTATGTTACAATCTAAAAGGAATACTGATCATAATATACTTTAAAAAGTGAGGAAATACGATGATTGCAAAAACAGAAGAAGATTTTAATGGTTTGAAGGAAATTGGCAAAATTGTTGCCTTCATTAGAGATGAATTGGTACAAAGATCAATTCCTGGTATAACGACTAAAGAACTTGATGATATAGCAGGAGTATTTTTTGAGAAAGCTGGTGCAGTTTCAGCCCCAAAAGGTGAATATGATTTTCCTGGCTATACTTGCATTAGTGTTAATGAAGAAGTGGCACATGGTATTCCCGGTCAACGGGTTATTCATGAGGGGGATTTAGTGAATATAGATGTTTCTGGTTCCAAAAATGGGTATTTTGCAGATACAGGAATATCCTTTGTAGTAGGCGAAGGAGAAGAAGTATTAACGAAAATATGCGACGTTGCTAAAAAGGCCTTTGAAGCAGGGCTTAAGAATGCAAAACCTGGTTCAAAGAAAAGTAGAATTGGAAAGATAGTATTCCAAACAGCCAGAGCGAATGGATTTACGGTTATTAAAAATCTTACAGGACATGGTATTGGACGTACGATACACGAAGAACCTAACCATATTTATAATTATAATGATACATGGGATGATGAATTATTAAAGGAGGGGATGGTTATTGCATTCGAACCATTTATCTCGACTTTAGAAGAAGAAGTATTCCAAAAGGAAGACGGCTGGACCTATGTGACAGAGAAAAGTTTTGTAGCCCAATACGAACATACCATTATTCTTACGAAGGATGGACCGATTATTACTACATTATAAGGGCACAAATAATGATGAAATCACCTTAATAGGGTATGCAGAAAGGGAATTGTATCTTGATCAAACATAAGATTTTTACCACGAGTTTCGCAAGTGTATATCCTCACTATGTTACCAAGGCAGAGAGAAAAGGACGTACAAAGTCGGAAGTAGATCAAATTATCCGTTGGCAAACAGGGTACAGTCCAGAAGAGTTAGAAGCACAATTGGAAAAAAAGAGCGATTTTGAGACTTTCTTTGCAGAAGCTCCCCAACTGAATCCTTTACGGAATTTGATCAAAGGTGTCGTCTGTGGCGTCCGAGTGGAAAATGTCGAAGAACCAACGATGCGGGAAATTCGCTTTTTGGATAAATTGATTGATGAATTAGCAAAGGGTAGAGCCATGGAGAAGATCTTGCGGTCTGATCCAGATAGAAAATGAAATCAATCTAAACCTAGCACGAAGGTGAGATGGACTAAACATCCAACGTCCTTCGTGCTTTTGTGTTCACCAAATAAGACTAGAGTTTACGCCCTCGCTCAAACCTTACAACAACTGTAAGTGTTAATTGTTATGGTTCTTTTGTAAGGTATATGTATAGAAAAAATGCGAGGGAGAATTGGATATGAAAATTTCAGACAAGCTGCTTCAAGTTCAGAATGTGTAAAAGACATATGGTAAGGGTCAAAGTGAAACCACTGCATTGAAGGGGATTACTTTTGATGTTCTTCCAGGAGAGTTCCTTGGTATTATGGGCGCAAGTGGATCGGGCAAGACCACAATGCTTAATTGTATTGCAACAATGTTGAAGCCGACCGCTGGACAAATCCTTTTAGAGGGTAACAATATATCTTCATTTAAAGGATCCCAATTAGCTAAATATAGAGGAAGTAGAATGGGGTACTTATTTCAACAATTTGAGTTGATAGATAACTTAACGGCTAGAGAAAATATTGTTCTTCCGTTATTGATACATGGAGACAATCCAAATGGACAAGAAGATCGAGTTCACAAGTTAGCGAAACAATTTGATATTGAGGAGGTATTGCATAAGTTCCCTTCTCAAATGTCAGGGGGGCAGAAGCAGAGAGTTGCCGCGGCAAGAGCATTGATATCTAGTCCAAGTATTGTATTAGCAGATGAGCCCACGGGTGCCCTTGATACAAAGAACGCAAAAACCTTAATGGAAAAACTATATTCCAACATACAGACCGATGGTGCCACTATCCTAATGGTCACTCATGATGCGAATGCAGCAAGCTTTTGCTCAAGAATCTTATTTATTCAAGATGGTGTGATTTTTCATGAACTTCGAAGAAAGGTACCTGCCGAAACACAGCATGCATTTTACGAACGTATATTGACTGTTTTGGCACAATTGGGAGGGGGAAGTAGTCATGTTCTTTGACTTTCTCAAGCGAAATAGTCGTAAGACCCGTAAGGAAAATGGGGTATATTTCGCTTCACTTATCATTTCGATTGTTGCCTTCTATGTTATTCTTTCACTTGGTGAACAAGATATTATGGTGTATCTAAGAACAGTTGAGAGTGACGCGGTAGAGAGGCTTTTGTTAATGATTCCGATGCTTTATGCGGTTTCGCTGTTCTTCGTATTTTTCTTAGTCTATTTTGCCAATCGATACCAATTACAACAACGTAGTCATGAATTCGGTATGTATTTAATGATGGGGATGAGGCAAAGGAAGTTGTTTGCTATGATCATGGGAGAGACATTATGGAATGGTGTAGTGGCTGTGTGAATTGGCGTTCCTGTGTCATTATTCTTAACGGAGTTAATTAGTCTAGCAACTTCAAGGTTTGTTGGCATGGGCGTGATTGGTCATGAATTTCGTATCTCCTGGGTTGGATTGGGATTAACGGTATTAGGTTTTATTGCGGTTCAACTACTGGCGGTATTTATTCTTAGCTTGAGAATGAGCAGGAAGGAACCTGTGGATCTGCTAAATGATCAGAAGGAAAAATCGCAACGGAACCTTTCACCTCTGTGGAGCATGGTTAGCTTACTGACTGGCGTAGTATTAATCATTGGATCAATCTTTCTATGTATCGCTTATGTATTAGCCGTATTATATTTGCGCACGCTTAATTATAGGATATTTGGATTGATAATGATTGTAGGAATCAGTGGGACGTTCATACTGTTTCGAGGATTGGGAAGTTTATAGGGGCATGGGTACAACGGAAAGGTAGTTCTTCTAAAGGGTTGTTCGTATTTACCGGAAGACAACTTCAAGAGAATGTGCTTCATCAATGGAGTTCTCTTGCTATATCCTCGATGCTAATTCTAATGGCTATGGTTTGTTTTGCCTTTGGAACTTCAAATGCTCTGAATAATAATGTCGTCTCTAGCAAAACGGTTGACTTTACTTTTAGAGGGGCGGAAAAGGATGTTGTTTCTGTGTTGTCCTCTGATTTATTGGCACCTTACGTACAAGATTATTATGCAATGAGACTAGGACATATTCAACCTTCCGAGACAGAAGATACCGCTTCAGCAACTTTCTCATGGGCAGGATTAGTAGATTCCATTTCCAAAGAAAAAGAATCAGACGAGAAAGATAACTTAGTAAGGTATTTATCTTCAAATACGCCATACTTCATTGCTCTTTCTAGTTATAATACATTGCTTCAATCCGTTAATAAAGCTCCTATTGTATTGGGACAGGATCAAGTTGCACTGTATTCTGATGAAGAGTTCTCATTCGCTCATGATATATTAAGGATGATACTACCGTCTAATCCGACGGTGAGTATGGGGGAACAGAAATATAAATTGGTTTCAAAATTATTTACAAGTAACCTCGTTGCAGATCGAGCTATCACGCTATCCTATGCATTGATTGTACCTGATGATATGTATGATACCTTCGCTGGAAGCTCATCGGATTCATCTCTGTGGAATATGGTTCTAGATTCTGATTTTGTTGAGGAAAAAGGTCTAATGCAAGCGATGTATGAAATAGACAAGTTGCTGGAACCATCTCATGTGAACTATGAGAGTTATCTTTCTAGCATGGGAAGAAAGTTGTTTTTTACAGTGGCAGGTAGCTATACCACCTTTTATCTAGGTATAATGTTTCTAATCATAGCAAATACAGTATTAGGCTTGAAGTTCCTTATGCAGCAAAGAAGTACGAGGAATAGATATTCCACATTAGCTATGCTAGGAGCAAGTGTTGAATCGCTTTGTTCATCAGCAAGGATACAAATTTGGTTATATTTCGGTTTAGTTATTGTGGTCGCATTCGTCAGCTCTATATTTGGGATTTGGTCTATGTTGAATTCTTTCCCATCCATGACAATAAGCTTTAAAAATAGTATGGTGGTAGCAAGTGTACTTATTGCATTTATCGCTTTCGAATGGTGTTATATATGGGTGATTCAGCGAAAGAGTGATCAAGAAATAAGGAAATTAATAGAGATAGAGTAGGTGCTGAAGTCATGGAAAAGATCGTCATTGTGGAAGATGACTACTTGGATTCCAAATTTGCCGTGGACTAAAAGCTAGAGGGATCGGGCCTATATTAGTATTGACTTCGCGCAATCAACTTCGTGATGAGTTACATGCATTGGAGTTAGGTGCGGATGATTATTTAACGAAGCCTTGTCATCCTAAACGGCTTATCGCTAGAATCCAAAAGTTGCATCAACTCTATGCTAATATGCATGTTCTTCTTGATGCTGGTGATTTTCAATTAGATGAGCATGCCAATATATTGTATATTGGTAAGAATTCCATTTCATTGTCGGAGAATGAAGGAATGATTATGAAGACTCTGGTAAAGGCTTATCCCTCCGTAGTAACCAAAGAAGAGTTGTTCGACTTGTTATGGGGAAGCAATTATGTGGATGAGAACATACTACAAGTGAATATGACTAGATTACGTAAGACCCTTGATGAAGTTGGATTGTCCAATCAGATCAAGACGGTCAGAGGGACGGGATATCAATTAATAAGGGTTGACTACCCATGAGACTAAGGGACTGGATAAATACGTTAAAGATATCAGATCATTGGATATTACTATTATGTATGAATGCTGCCTTTTTTACTTTTCTAGCTTGGGTGGCGGATTCTGAAATATTTAAGCTATTAGTTGGTGTTATGATTGTTTTTTCTGTAGCAAGTATTATGATGGGCATATTATTAGATGGGAAAGGAAAAAAGAAGAAAGACAAAGCATTTTATGACTTTCTAAGAGAACCATCACGAGAACATGAATATGTATGGATAAATATGATTGGTGAAATACATACAGGAAAGGTGAATGAACTAGCTAATAAATTAAGGATGCTGAATGATCAGTTGGATGAGGTTAAATTACAGACACGAGATTATACAGAATTTATTGATCGTTGGGTTCATGAGATAAAGACACCGATCTCTTTATTAACCTTAGTTGTGCAGAATCGTAGAGAAGAAATGTCAGAATTAGTGTATCAAAGACTTGAGCATGCCAGAATTAATATTAATGATAATGTAGAACAGATATTATTCTATGCACGATTGCAGGCCGCACATATTGATTATTGTCTGGAGAGAATATCGCTCGATATTTGCTGTGAAGATGTCTTGCTAGAACTCCAAGCTTTATTGGATGAACAAGAAGTTCAAATGGTTGATCAGATGGAAGATATTCCGATAGTGTCAGATACAAGGGCACTCCAATTTATTTTATCGCAAGTATTGGTTAATGCAGTTAAATACAAGAATGAAGAAGTGCAGAGTTTTATTTGGTTAAAATCAGGTTTGGACAGTTTAAAGAATCGTTATTATCTAACGATAGCTGATAATGGCATTGGCGTGTTGGATTGTGATCTGCCTTTTATATTTGATAAGGGATTTACAGGGGATAACTCGAATAGAAAGCAGTCTACTGGCATGGGATTGTATCTTGTAAAGAAATTATGCGAAGAATTGTAGATCGACATTGAAGTGGAGTCTGAATATGAGAAGGGGTTCTCCATTCAGATGTCGTTTCCGATAATTGGGGAGTGAAGAAGTACTTTAATTTAGACATTATAAACTTAGGAATCTTTTTAAATTGTTAAAATTGAAAATTGGATTGGGGGGGATAAATTTATTGCATTACAACCTATGAACCAAGACGAGTTCAAACAATATATCAGTTATGCAATTGAAGACTATGCAAAAGACAAGATCGCTTCCGGAAATTGGAGTGAAGGTGAAGCGATTGACTTATCGAGGGAATCATTTGAACGACTACTGCCAAAGGATGAGAAGACTGAGAATAATCATTTATTCTCTATTTTTCACAACGATATTTTAGTTGGATGATCTGGATCTCACAAAATACGCCTACAAATCGTAATGAAGGTTTTATATATGATTTTGTGATTTTTGAACACTTTCAAGGCCAGGGATATGGCAAGAAGGCAATGAAAGAAGCTGAAATTATTGCTAAAGAGTTAGGTATGAATAAAATGGGTCTAAACGTTTTTGGTCATAACAAAATTGCACGTGGATTATATGAAAAAATGGGTTATGAAATTACGAATATAACAATGGCTAAAACAATTTGATAATGTAATAACAAAGTGCAAGTGCTCAATTAGTTTTGAGCCTGGGCTTATTTACTAGAAGAGAATATAAACGTATTTGCTGTTGATGTGGAGGATACTTATTCAACTAATGGACCAGATTGTGGAGTAACTTCGTTATTAGCAGTCAGATATGCTCTCTTCGATGTTCTAATGGAAATGAGAGCCCTTATATCGTGATATTAGTGTTGTTTAAGTTTGTAACGGAAGTGGGAGCGCTTATTTCTACTATTTAGGGTGACGATCATTAGTTTCAGCCCAATAGTGTCACCCAGTTCCGTTAGAACTCTACCTGCCTCAATGTCAAGTAAATAGGGTCTTTTGCTTCCGTTAGAATAGGGATCACCACAACGGGCGCGATTATTGAAGGTTAAAGCTAGATAATGATCGATCCTTTTTATAAAACTAAAACTTGACTCTTCTTATTTACCGCCAAACAAAGTTGTTCCCCAAGGCAAATTACTTGTTCCCTTGGTAAAATAGTTATACCCTAACACGAAGATAATATGGACTAATTGTCCGTTTACCTTCGTGTTTTTCTGTTTACTTAGATAGAACTGACTATTTCTTCTCAGTTTTTTGTCGTTGATGACGGGTGACTTTGCTTCTATTACCGCATATTTTCATCGAACACCATTTTCGTCTTCCGTGTGTATCTATAAATAATAAGACGCAGTCTGGATTGGCACATCGCTGAATATTTCTTAATTGATTAGAAGATAAAAGTTTTAGAGCATCTAATGCAATGATTGAACCGAGGGCATGTACAGCGTCCCCAACTGGAATAGGAATTAATTTATCTTCTTGTAACTGATAAGTAAAAGGAGCTTGCGTTATTAATAATTCCAAACGAGATATCCAATCTGAAGGCACTGCCCCTCCATCTGCCATTTTTTTATAACCTTCTCGTAGGAATGAACGCATTTCATGTAAAAGCGGTAATACATCATGAGCCCATTGTTCTATATCTTTATTAAATTGTTTCTCAACTATAATGCTATCTTTAGCTAAAGTATGAAACCATGCTATAACATGCTCTGGTTTTGTTAATAAATCATGTCGGGAACCGTGTCGTACAACTTCAGTGTTAACTAGATCTATTGAAATATTGCCTGATATGAGTGGGAACTTTATTTCATTTGTCACGTAAATCATCCGCCTTCCTGATTAACCTATTGTATCATGTTTGACAGGTTAATAATAATTGAGTATATTATTAACCATTAGATATAGCATATAGGGGTTAATTTGAAAGGGGTTATGTTATGACAAGATCTTTTCTAGGTCCAAAGGTAGTGATGGTAACATTTTTAACGTTAATGGGCGCATTTGGATTAAATTTAACAGCTGGGCAATTTTTTGCTCCATTAAATGAAGCCTATGGATGGGATTTAACCATTCTGAGCTTAGCAGTATCTCTTAATATGATTACTTGGGGGATTTTCCAGCCGGTTATGGGAAAACTGATTGATCGGTTTGGACCAAAAACAGTAATAGCGAGTAGTGCTGCTTTAATGGGGGGCGCATTTATTCTTTCAGCAACGATAACGCAATTATGGCAGTTTTTTCTTTACTATGGAGTACTCACTGCTATTGGTTTTGCTGGTTGTGGTTCCATGGCAAACTCCGTTCTAGTATCCAGATGGTATGTGAAGCAACGGGCTAAAATGTTATCTAGAAGTTCTATGGGGATGAACATCGGTCAGCTTATATTACTTCCATTAACCGGTGCTTTAATTGCTAGTTCAAGCTTTCGAACTGCATTTGTAACGCTAGGATTAATCATGCTCGTAGTTGTGGTTCCATTCGTGTTAATTGTAGTGAAGAATAATCCGACAGATATCGATCAAATGCCAGACGGGGATTCTTTGTCTTCATTTGCAGTAGCAAAGAGTGTATCATTGTCAGAAGCATTAAAATGTCATGAGTTTTGGGTGGCTACTCTAGGATTTGCTACATGTGGTTTTACTTTATACTTAGTAACTATGCATCTTCCGAATTTTGCAGTTGATTTAGATGGTGGGAAATCACTTGGTGGTCAATTGTTGGGTATTGCAGCTTTGGCAAGTGCTTGTTCGATGTGGATTACTGGACAATTAACACGGGCCATGGGAAAAAAAAATCTGCTTGTTATATTGTACATAGTTAGGTTACTTGCTTTTATATGGATTGCGGTGTCACCAGGTATTTGGCAATTATATATATTTGCTGTCGTGTATGGGATCTCTTCGATGCCGATCATTCCACTTGTAACGGGTATTATTGGTGATAAATTTGGAAAAAACGCCATGGGGAGTATTCTTGGATTTAGTTGGTTCATCCATCAAGTATTTGCAGCGTTAGGTGTATTTCTTGGTGGTTATCTTCGGACAATGACGGGCAACTATGGACTTGCATTTTGGTTGGGAGCAGCATTATTAGTATTTGGAGTAGTTCTTACAACATTAATTAAGGAGTGAAGAAGTGAATACCTTTTATGCATTGTTAACTCATGTGAATAAAGTGGTTTATGAACCCAATCAATTCACTTTGAATTCGATTCAAGAAGAAAAGCAAAATTCAAATTATGGAGCGGGCACATTTCAATTATTCTTTAGAACCGTTCGATTTAGAGTCGCACATATAACTCACACTAAAGTAGGGTAGTTTATTTTCCCGAAGGAAGTCCTCCTCAAACAGAATATTCTTAAATCTGCTTCTACAAAGGGGGAAATGGCAATAAGAGTTTATCCGAGTTGGGATATTCCGAATAGCAAAGAAGCGATAAAAACGCAAAATTGGCAGTTGCCCTATTTTGTAGATTTGAGTAACACGAATAGATTATCCACAAAGAGAATACTAGAATTGTATGCTCAGTAATATTTGCTTCAAAGTAAAGGATGGTACTAATTTGGAAAACGTATCAGATGTAGATCAATTGGAATCAATACAATCGTTACAATCGACAATTAGTAAACTTACGAACGCCTCATCTCAAATGACTCAGAAAGGCGTCAATACTACCTTAGTAAGAAAACGACTCCAAGCTGTTTCCATTGGATTAGCCATGCTAGAATATGTTTGGAATCTACAACCCCACCAATATACCAGCGAAGAATTAGTAGAAGCCCGGAAGGTCATTGTAGGTTTATTCCCATCCATGGAGAACATTTATGCTAAGTTAAAGGTAGGTACTCCTCAAGGAACGCTTTTAGAAAGAAGAATGAAAGCCTTGGAACTAGCTATTCAAGCGATAGATAATGCTGCTGAAGAATAACTTGATTAACTAAAGCGAGAAGCGGGTAACTTTTGTTGAAGAATATAGATAGCATTCATGAATGCGAAGGTAATCAGGACTAATCATCCGATTCCCTTCGTGTTTTTGTGTTCGTCGTAGGTGCTCATTTTTTCTCGCTGGCATAGGGTCGGGTATGGTTTTATTGTGTTTTGCTATATTAGGGTTGATTCGCTACCTATTGACATAAAGATGAATGCCACTCCGTTTCACCTACAAGCATAATTCTGGTTACAAAAGGATAAATTCAATTCTTCATCAAATGAAAAATCATCAACATCTTCCCAATGTGTGCAAACGGGGCACTTCTTGACGGTGGAGCTATAGAATAAATCGAAGAACCCTTCATCAAACCCTTGATTATGTTGATTATTCCCAGCTTGGTGCTTGGCAAAAATATTCTCGACGAGTTGTGTGAATTGTTCCTGATCCAGTGTGTTATAAAAACTAATGATGTCTTTATAATGATTATGAGAAATTATATTCTCATTCGTCGTATCCCATGTCAAATTACGATATAGAAAGTATTCATGACCCATTTCATCGAGTAAATCATCATAAATCAATGTCGTTAGTTCATTTCCGATAGAACATAGTAATTCATCCCAAGCAATGATAACGGCATAATAAACTTCATTATTGTGCAACAAGCAATCATGTACTTCCTGATACAATCGAAGAAACCTTTCGTAAAATTTTAAAATCTTCCCCCTGTAATACAAACCTTCCGAATCCCCAAAGTATATTGACTTATAATCCTCAATCACCAAGGTGATCTATTGCCTCTTCGGGTATACATTCATCTGAACAATACATGAAGTCATCCGTAATAGAATAGAGTGGTTCCTCGGAAAAGGGTTTATTACAATGATAACAACTCTACAAGTGAATCCTTCCTTTCTAAATATGGTGTGTGTACTAGCAACATACACAGGTATCTTGTGTTTCTCTTTTCGTGGCCATACTTCTTCCTTTAGACACAAATGTCACGATCGAGGGGCAGTCATACGTATAGAACAGATAGGTATGGTGAAAAGTAGATAAGGAGATGAATGGGAAGGGAGTGAGAAGCAATAGATATCACACTGGAAGCGAATGAGGTTATTCAACGAATTCGACAACTTCAAGTAAATGGTGATGCATTGGGTAAGAAGCAGGTAAAGCAAACGGACCCTGAATTAATGCGAAATGCATTGTTCTATTATCCAAGCTGGGACCATGCGTTAAAAAATGCCGAGACATTAGGTTAATAGAAGATTACATTAAAAAGCCGAGCAGAGTGCTGGAACATCATCTAGCATTCGCTCGGTTCTTTGTGTTCTTAACAATTAAACTCAGGTTGTGTCTAATCAAATGGCGTATCACTTCATCCCCAAATAAATCAGTACTGCCTCTCGAAGAAATGTTGTACCACCTCTGACGTGCTTATCATAATAAGCGGTAAAACGTTCATCGGAAACATACATGTCCACTAGACCAGCATGTGCCTCTTTGGAGTAACTAGACCATGAATACATTAGCCACTCTTTATGTTTGGCAGCGACTTCTTGTGCTAGGTCAGATGCAGTATCTCCTATTGCATAAGACTTCTCAAGTAGTGACAGTATTTCTTTTTCCAATGTAGTCATAGCAAGATAATCTTCTTGAGACAACCCTCGTAGTTTGGCATGACTTGCGTTTATCGTATCATCGCCATACTTTTCTCGGATTTCTTCTCCATATTGTTGCTCATTGTCATGAATCATCGTTTCCTTGAATCCTTCAAACTTTTCTTTGTCATTCATTTGTATTCCTTCTTCCTTGTTGGTGAGCGTCTTCTCGACTGTTGCTATGATGGTATCGAGACGGTCACGTTTCTTCTTTAAATCGTTGTAATGTTTCTGTAGAGCAACAGTTGGATTAAAGGATGGCTGATGTACGATCTTCTTAATCTCCTCCAGACTAATCTCCATTTCACGGTAGAATAATATTTGTTGAAGCAGGTCGACCTCATGCTGTCCATAAATTCGATAACCGGAAGAATTCATTCTGGATGGTTTAAGTAGTCCGATTTGATCATAATAGCGAAGTGTCCTTCCACTTACGCCAGATAGCTGCGCTAATGTATTCACTGTATACTCCATCATTAAGCCTCCTAACAATAATGATCATATACCTTTACGTAGTGTGAACCTCAATAGGGTAATATATAATTATTTTATGAACTCATTCAAAGCATCTTTTGAATCGATGGTAACACTATGTTAGTATAAATCATAGTTTAGAATACGAACGAATATTCGCAGTAATGGAGATGAAAATTATGAGTAGAAGAATTATTTTGAACCTAGCAATGAGCCTAGATGGGTATATAGCAGATGAAGATGGTGGCTATGATTGGATTGGAGGAGACGGGAAAACCGAACTGGATACTGCCGGAGAATTTAGTTTTCCTACATTTCTGGAAGGCGTAGATACAATCGTTATGGGGCGGAAATCGTTTGAGGATTGTCCAATGGATATGTTTGCTTCGCAGACAATTATCGTGGCCACATCTCTGGTAAAGGCGAATTACGACAATGTGCTGTTTGTAAATACGGACATCGTTGCTATCATCCAAAACCTCCAACTGGAAGAGGGGAAGGATATCTGGTTGTTTGGGGGGAGTATGTTAACAGACGCCTTCATGAAGGCTGATGTTGTGGATGAATACATAGTGGGTATTGTGCCGATGATTCTTGGGCGGGGTATCCGTCTATTCCAAAATAACAATCCGACGATACCTTTACAACTGAACGATTATACAGTGAGGGAAGGTCTGCCGATCTTGAGATACACCAGAAGATAATGCGAGAGGTCCATGCGAGCATTGTATATTTAGATTAACATTATGTATGATATACATATACCACTTTGTAAGGTTGAATGGTATGAGTACACATCGCATAGGAGTAACCATATGAGAGAATATCCGAATGAAGTAGCGAAATCGTTTTACTATAAGCCATCCGAATGGGAAACAGAAGGTAGACTTTGGCCCATTCGATCGGGAATGACATATCCTAAATGGAATTATAATGTTGGGCCCAAACAAATAGAATGCTATAGTTTACATTTTGTTAGGAAAGGTAGCGTACAATTCGATTATGAGGACCAACAGGTGGTACTAACGTCAGGTGATATATTTTGTTTATATCCAGCACGAATATATGCATATCGTATTGTGGAGGATGATGAGCCACTAGAGATGAATTGGTTGGCGATCGACGGACCAGAGGTTGCTCTAATCTTAGAAAGTTCTGGGTTCCGCGTAGATCGTCCTTACATAAAAGATAGTTGGTCAACAGATCTTAAGGAGATGCTTAATCGAGTGATGGATCTGATGAAGCCAAACGTTCATTCCGGAATGGACGTTTGGCTTGAAATGCAGAGTCTATTATATGGCATCTTTTCTAATATGGTTGATGTGAAGCAACCAAGTGATCTAAGACAGCGGGATTGGCTACAACAAAGTATAGATTACATTAAGCTCCATGCAACGAATGGCATTTCTGTTCAAGAAGTAGCAGAGATTATAGGTATTCATCGTGCCTATTTCTCCAGTGAGTTTAAGAGGAAAATAGGAATTTCACCCATAGCTTATATTACGAAGCAAAAGATGGACAGAGCGAACTTGTTACTACTTGAAACAAATAACTCAATCACCGAAATTGCTTATTCGTTAGGCTATCCCAACGTTTTCTCTTTCACACGAGCGTTTAAAAGTAATTTTTCGATTTGTCCGTCAGAATTTCGTAAGCGGACAATTTGTGACAAGATTTAGTCTTCATAACTTCTTTACATGAAGTAAACAAGTTCTTCATATCGGTAATCTATAGTATAGATATGGAGGCGAGAACAATGAAGAAATTATGGGTTGGATTAGCTGGGTTACTGTTATTTATGGGTACCTTTACTGCCGGTATTTATGCATCAAAAGCGAATAATGATGTGAATGGTAATGACAATGAGAGTTTCTATGAACAAATGCTACCTTATGCGAAGCAAATGCATCCTGATGCTACGGATCAGCAAATTGAGAATATGTACAATAGCTGTCATTCTAATAAACGTATGGGTGATTGGAATATGATGAACTAGTAAATAACCAGTGAAAAAGTATACCTCACGATTACACTCGTGAGGTATACTTTTTATGTATGATCGATTGTACAATGAAGGAAGTCGGAATGTGTTGAGCAATCTTTCACATAATGAAAGGATGATACGGTTGGAGGGCATAAAGATCCTAATTGTCGATGATGAAACCAACATAGTGCAAGTAATCAAGGCGTACTTACAGAAGAGTGATTACATTGTGTATGAGGCAAATACAGGACAAGGAGCATTGCAAGTATTTGATAATCTTCATCCGGACCTATTGATATTAGATTTAATGTTACCAGACATCTCCGGTGAAGAAGTATGTAGAATGATTCGTAGAACATCTAACGTTCCGATCCTAATGTTAACGGCTAAAAGCAATGAGGATGACATGATCAATGGTTTGTTAATCGGAGCTGACGATTATATTACGAAACCCTTTAGTCCAAGAGAACTGATGGCACGGGTGATTAGTCTATTAAGAAGATCTCAACGTTCAACTATAGCGGATGAGGTAAGTGATCTTACATTTGCAGATAATCTATTATCCATTAATAAAGAATGCCATGAAGTGAGAGTACGGGGAGAACTTATTTCCCTTACACCGATTGAATTTAAATTGCTAGATGTGTTGACGAAGCATCCAAAGAGAGCTTTTAGTCGGTTTGAAATTGTGAACTTAATTCAAGGGGATACATTTGAAGGTTTTGAACGAACCATTGATGTTCACATCAAGAATATTCGGCAGAAGATCGGTGACAATCCTAGAAATCCTACTTTTATTGGTACTGTATTTGGTGTCGGCTATAAATTCCAGGTGAGCCCAGATGAATAAGGGAGGATTACGGAAAAGGTTGCTAGTCTCTCACCTAGGCGTGGCGGTCAGTTCATTGTTAGCGATCATGTTGCTAGTTAATATCGTAACAACAATCTCATTTGGTAAGTATACCGATAATCAGGAGCAAACTGAGGCGAATAGAATATTAGAGGACTTACAAGAGTCGTATAATTCTAGTCAGGCTAATTGGAACAAGGATGCACTGATGGGGGTTGCTCACCAGGCAATGATGCGTGATTATGTCGTTAAGATTTATAATGATCAGCGGCAATTGCTGTGGAGTACGAATGACATGGGCATGGGAATGCATTCGTCAGGTATGATGAAGGAGAAGGACAAGGTATCGAAGAACAGAACAACGATTCAAAAGGATATTACGATAGAGGGACGAACAATTGGAATTGTGGAAATACAGGGAATAGAGACTGCTTTTGAATCACAAAATCAACAGTTTCTAAGGATGTTCAATTCGCTACTTTGGCTTGCATTTCTTTTGGTGATTGTGGTTGTATATGTATTTAGTATTTTCATAGCGAACGGGATGAGTAGACCCCTTGTTAGAATCAAACAGACTGCAACTCAAATGATGAAGGGAGATCTATCTTCTCGTGTGATATTGTCAGATCGTAACACAGAGATCGAAGAGGTTGGGCTTGCACTGAATCATCTTGCAGATACGTTGGTTCAAGAAGATAAACTCAGAAAGCACTTGACGGCAGATATTGCTCATGAATTACGTACACCATTAGCTACACTACAAAGTTATATAGAAGCTATTCAAGATGGTGTATGGGAAGCGACCCCGGACAATCTGCAGATATGTCATGATCAAGTGATCCGATTAGTGCAACTGATTCGCGATCTTGAGAATCTATCAACGGTAGAGAATCCCATGTTACAATTACAGAAGCAAAGAGTCTGTCTGAATGAAGTATTACAAGATGCCATGAACACAAGTTCTGGCTATTATAGTTACAAGAATATTTCAATAGAAGCTCATGCAGATCAAGCAGTTTATATAAGTGGTGATTATGCACGGTTGGTCCAAGTCTTCACGAACATACTGAATAATGCTTACAAATATACGAATGAAGGCAGTATTCGAGTGAAGATAACAGAAGAACAACTTGGAGCGGAGATTACGATCGAGGATACAGGAATAGGGATGAATGCAGAGGAACTGCCGTATATTCTTGAACGCTTCTATCGTGGGGAGAAATCAAGAAATCGAAAGACAGGTGGGTCTGGCATTGGCCTTGCGATCGTGAAGGCTATTGTAGATGCACATGGCGGGACAGTTACGTATCAAAGTGCGATTGACAAAGGAACAACATGTACTGTATATTTTCACGAATGATCGAGGAAAAAGGGAGCAAACCATGAACAATTATAAATTAACCATACAATATGATGGCGGGCGTTATAAAGGCTGGCAGCGCTTAGGAGATAGTGACAATACCATTCAAGGGAAAATCGAAAAGGCGATATCCGTAATGGTAGAACAACCGATCGAGATCATCGGATCGAGTAGAACGGATGCTGGGGTACATGCACTGGCTCAAGTAGCTAACTTTAAGATCCATGAAGATCTGCCAGAGTCTAAGATTATAAATTTTCTCAATCATTATTTGCCGCCAGATATTAGTATCATAGAGGTTGCACGTGTGGATGATCGTTTCCACGCTCGTTATCTTGCCAAAGATAAAATATACCTGTATAAGATCTGGAACGAAGAGTACAGCAACCCCTTCATGCGAAAGTATAGTATGCATGTTGCCAAGAAACTGAATATCGAAAAAATGGAAAAGGCTTGTCCGTATTTTATTGGGGAACATGACTTCACGGCGTACTCCAATGCCAAGTCGAATAAAAAGGATATGGTACGTACCATTTATTCGTTAGCTATTGAAGAAGAAGAGGGTTTCATCCAATTTCGAGTGTCTGGTAATGGGTTCCTCTATAATATGGTTCGTAAAATGATTGGAACGTTGATTGAGATCGGATTAGGTGAAATAGAAGCAGAAGAACTACCGAAGATATTAAGTTCCAAAGAACGAATTCAGACCGGTGGTATGGCTGACGCTTGCGGGCTTTACCTGGAGAAGATTAACTATTGATAATAGCACGAATTTTTTTTGAAAGATTGACTTATAATTAAAACCGTAGTATATTCTATGTAACCGGTTACTTGAAAGATGGAGTGAGGAAATGTCATCAATTAGAGATGTTGCTAAGTTAGCAGGAGTATCTGTTGCCACAGTGTCTCGAGTATTGAATAATAAAGGTTATGTAAGCGACAATACTAGAGAGATTGTAGAGAAATGTATCAAAGATTTGAATTACACGCCAAATGAAATTGCAAGAACACTATTTAATAAACAATCCAAGACTATCGGTTTAATCGTTCCAGATATTATGAATCCTTATTTCCCTGAATTAGCTAGAGCTGTGGAAGATACGGCTACAGAATTGGGGTATAATGTCATTCTGTGTAACTCGGATGGCGACATAGAGAAGGAACAAAGATACTTGGATGTATTATTACAAAAGTATGTAAACGGCATTATTGTATCTTCTAATACATTAAGTGCTTCTCAGATTGAAAAGCTGAATATTCCGATAGTCAGCATTGACCGAGAGATCAGTAAAGGTCTACCGACCATTGTAGTTGAGAATCATAAAGGTGCGATGATGGCTACACAATTCTTGGAGAGTAAAGGATGCACGAGAATTGGTCATATCAGAGGCCCGCATAAAATTGTCAACGCCGAAGAACGTTATGAGGGGTATAAAGAAGTTGTAGGCAAGAGATCGTGGTTCAAAGATAGTTACATTGTAAATGGTCGCTATGATATGGAATCATCCATCGAGGCAACGTTAGAGCTATTACGTTTACACCCCGAAATTGATGGTGTTTTTGCGGCAAATGATGTGATGGCTATAGGGGCCGTTAAGGCTGCTTACCAACTTGGAAAAAGGATCCCGGAAGATATCTCAATCATTGGATTTGACGGCATCAGTTTATCCAAAGCCACGACACCAGAGCTAACAACCATTGTACAACCCATCTATGAAATGGGCGAAAAGGCAGCAACGATGTTGGTTCAGTTAATGGAGCAACAACCCATAGAAGAAACTTTTTGCAGATTGGAAGTTATGTTAGTGGAAAGACACTCTACGTAATATAGAAACGAGCCAAGCCGTTGTTGGAACAAGACTTGCGCTCGGGAGTCACATAGAAGCTTATGTGATCTATTATATTCAATGTGGAACCGGTTACCGAAATGGCGATTCAAGATATTTTAATGATTTATGCTCAAGAAAATAGTATAAATGTGCTGCGTACAGCGAATAATCATGTGATAAGAATATTTAATCAATCTAAACAAGAGTTCATAGTTCATATGACTGTGATTTCATTAAACCATTATAGGGAGGAAATATATTATGAATACAAGACCTATTATTATTGATACAGATCCGGGAATAGATGATGCAGTGGCCCTTGCAATCGCATTATTTAGTGAAGAACTGGATGTTCGTTTAATTACAACTATTGGAGGGAACGTTGGGCTGGATAAAGTAACGGCTAATGCGTTAAGACTTCTACACTTTTTCGGAAAAGATGTACCCGTTGCCCTTGGAGCCGATAGACCATTAATCAAAGAACCTATTGATGCAAGTAATATACATGGTTCCTCTGGTATGGATGGTTATGACTTTGAAGAGCCGACGAAGGATCTTGTCATTAAAGAAAATGCTGTGAATGCCATGTATCGTGTGATCATGGAGAGTAAAGAGCCGATCACTATTGTTCCTATTGGCCCATTAACCAATATTGCACTTTTAGTAAAGGTGTATCCAGAAGTGAAAGAAAAGATTGCTGAAATAGTATTGATGGGTGGATCTGCTTCAAGAGGTAACTCCGGCGTGATGTCGGAATTCAATATCCATGCCGATCCAGAAGCTGCGAAGATTGTATTTGATAGTAAGGTTCCTATTGTTATGGTTGGACTTGATGTAGGTCTGAATGCGCTAGTCTACCCTGAAGATAGTGAGCAACTTAAGACAATGAACGAGACTGGGAAAATGATTTATCAATTATTCCAAAAGTATCGTGGCGGCAGTATGAAAAAAGGTCTGAAAATGTACGATAGTTGTGCAATTGCCTACTTGTTACAGCCTGAAATGTTTGAAGTCGTAGAGACATTCGTGGATGTAGAATTAACAGGAGCCTTAACAACGGGTTGTACAGTAGTAGATTTAAAAGGATATTTGGGTAAAGAGAATAATGCGAAAGTATGTATGGAAATCGATGCGGATATGTTCAAGAAATGGTTGCTCGATGGCTTGAAGAAATGTAATTAATTCTATTAACGGGAAGGAAGTAAATTCATGGATTCTAATATAATGATGTATATTTCTGCAATCCTTGCTGTAGTGATCGTTATTTATATGTTAATCAAGAAAATGGATATCAAAATGACCCTTTTCTTAATGGGTATTATACTCATATTGATTAGTATGGCTATGGGCAAAGAGATTGCAGTCAAAGATTTCGTATCCACAGGATCTTCATGGTTAGATCCACTACAAGTGATAGCGATACAATTCAAGCAAACATTCGGCGCAGCAGGATTTATTGTACTGATGTTAGGTGGATACACCGCCTACATGTCTTCCATTGGTGCCAATGATGTAACGGTAAATGCTTTAACCAAACCTATCTCTAAGATTAAATCCGTATATGTCTTAGCACCCATTGTATTTCTACTAGGGAACTTACTATCCCTTGTTATCCCAAGTGCTTCGAATCTTGCGATCATATTACTGGCAACCTTATATCCAGTGTTGAGAAAGACAGGGATGTCTGCTCTAACGGCGGGTGCAGTTATCGCTACTTCAGCAACTATTGTTCCTACACCACTAGGTAGTGATAATGTTGCCATAGCGGAGGAATTAGCCAAACATTCCCTATTTGCTAACATGAGTGTTACGGAATATGTGTTTAATTATCATGCATTAGTATCTATACCAACGTTGATATTTATCGCAGTAGTACATTATTTCTGGCAAAAGAGAATGGACAAGAAAGCACAGTTACATTTGAATAGTGCAGTGGATGAAGATGTTGAATTGCATGAGGTACCTGTCATTACTGGGGGATACCTATACAAAACAGTATATGCACTTCTTCCGATATTCCCAATTATTCTCTTATTAGGTGCGTATGCCTTCCAGCTTCTCACTGGAACGGAAGTAACGATAAGTGTTGAGATCGCAACGATATTCTCCTTAATTCTAGCTATAGTATGTGAGTTAATTAGACATAGAGGGAATAGAAAAGTGTTGGAGAATACGGAGACCTTCTTTAAAGGTATGGGAGGCGCTATTCCCATCGTTGCATTACTAGTTGCTGCATCCGTCTTTGTAACAGGATTGAAATCCATTGGCTTGGTGGATGAGCTTCAACAAACCATGCAGAACATTCAAGGTAACGGCCTAGATTTCCTTCTACCTCTAGTGTTAGTTGGATTAACAGCTCTGATCGTTATATTAAGTGGAAGTGGTACTGCACTAATCTTTGCAATGGTACCTCTAATTGTTCCGTTAGCTGATGCAGCTGGCATTAGTCCAATCGCACTTTCTGTTCCAATGGGCTTAGCGGGTAACCTATTCCGCGCGGTATCTCCAGTGGCTGCTGTTATATTAATTGTATCGGGAACCATTAAAGCAGATCCGATTAATATTGTGAAAAGAACGTCCGTGCCTATGATTGCTGGTGTCGTGTTTATGTTTGTGTTATCCATGATTATATTCTTGTAGAATAGGAATCGAATATATAAGACGAAGACTCTCAACCTCTATGGTTGGGAGTCTTTTAATATGATACATTTAGGGCTAAGGAATGGAGTTGGATGACTTGCAACAACTAGCTAGGAAGATTAGTGCATACCAAGAAATAACCGTATACGAAGCTGCGGAGTTATATGGGGAGAAGGGTGTATTTCGATTTCTACAGTTCTCAGAAGACGCGGTTCAAGGTGCTATAGATTTGAAAGATAAGAGCCGTATTGTATTAGAATACCCAAGAGCCATTATTCATTTAATGGAGTCGAATAATCCCAAGTTTGAGAATATGTTTATGATTGGGCATGGCGTAGGATCTATTGCTAGTCATTATAAGGAAAAGTCGGTTACAGTGGCAGAGATTGATGAGTCGGTAGTGGCGCTTAGTAGACAATACTTTGATTATCAACAGGATAATGTAACGATTGGCGATGGCCGTGAAATTCTTAATCATGAGGAATCCGATTCATTTGATTATATTATCTTGGATGCATTTACTACTGAAGGAACGCCATATCATCTAACAACAATGGAGTTCTTTGAGATGACACAACGCAAACTTAAAGCGGATGGGTCCATCATTCTAAATCTAACGGGTCGTATAAAGAATGATAAATTAATCGAGGCTATATATACAACACTAAAAGAAACTTATTCGCATACGAAGGCATTTGTACTACCTGGTGAGGATAACTTGGACATTTGCAATATTATTGTAGTTGGAGGCAACACAAAGATCCGTTATGAACCACCAGCCATGGTGGGATTTATTGAACTTGAATTAGGAGGAGGTCATATGATCATGGATAGAGTACCGATCTATCGTTTCAGTGAATCACCCCTGTGGGATCTGCAGAGAGACTATTATGAAGAGAGGGGAGTTCATGCGTGGCAGAGCGAGGAAGTACCGTTGTACATCACGAATAATCCGACCATCGCGAAGGCCTATGCGGAAATGATATTCGGTGTTCTTCAAGATCGAGCTAGACTAGGTCATACCACGGAGACAGTCATGATACTTGAACTTGGAGCGGGTTCAGGACGTTTAGCGTTCCATGTACTTAAGGAATTATGTGAACTAAGGGACTTTGCAAATATGGAGCATCCACCTTTTTGTTATTGCATAAGTGACTTCGCACGTAAAAATATAATGTATTGGCAACAGCATCCCAGTCTATCGTCTTTTGTACAGCAAAGCATATTGGATTTTGCTCATTTCGATGCTATGCATGATGCAGAATTACATTTAACGGAGTCCAAGATTAGTGTGAGAGTAAGCGAATTGGAGCAACCACTAATAATAGTAGCGAATTACTTCTTTGATAGTATCCCGCAAGAATTGATCTATGTGGGTGAGGATGGGATTTATGAATGTAGAGTTTCTTTACATGAAACACAGGAGGCTTCTCAACTGGATGTAGCCAATCGGATTGACAGAGTCACGCCAGAATATCATTATCACAGAGTTCCCGAGTATGAAGAAGAGTCCTATCCATACTATGAGCTTATCAAGCAATATAGCGAGAAGTTGGAGGATTCACACATTCTTATTCCTGAAATTGGAATGGCTTGTTTAGAAAGACTTCGTGAACTCTCTAAGGATGGATTTGTATTGCTCACAGCAGATAAAGGCGATCATCGATTGGTGAATTGGGAGTTCGCTGAACCACCTAGCATTATCCATCATGGAAGCTTTTCATTAACAGCTAATTATCATGCCATACAAACCCATTTTGAGGCTCAGGGAGCACATTCAATATTCACCAAGCATCACTATAAGAATTTAAATGTGGGTTGTATTCTGATGATCCCAGATCCGATAAGTTATTATAATACGCGTCTCGCGTATCGGAGATTCATAGACCAATTCGGACCAGACGATTTCTTTACGATGAAGGAATGGTTCGATGAGTATGTGGATCAAATGGATCTACGTCATATTCTTTCCTTTTGGCGACTAGGTAGTTATGACGCTCAATTATTCTTACAAAGTGCTAAGCGAATGCTAGAAGTTCTCCCCATGAGTGCTGATGAAGAGATAGAGGATCTCCATATAGGGATCGAATGCATGTGGGAAGGTTACTATCCATTAGGAGAGAAGAGCGATGTAGCTCTGAACTCGGGGATGGTGTTATTCGAAATGGAATGTTATGAAGATGCTCTGAAATGCTACGAACGATCATTGAATCTCGATGATGCCAACAGTGCGACGCTGTATCAAATGGCCATCTGCTCCTCCGAATTGGACAAGGATGATCAAGCCCGTCACTATGCTCAAAGAGCAGTAGCCATTGAACCCGCTCATGAAGGTGCGTTGTCGCTGTTGTCTGTTTTATAAGCCAAATGTAACGTTAATTAGCACGATTTCTGCGCGACTACCTAGGCGAATGGGAGGACCCCAAAAGCCGAATCCTGAGGTTACGATCGAGTGAAGTTGTTCCTTCTGAAGATATCCCCAATCGTTCTCGAATAAGAGTCGCGTAATCAGGTGTGCTGGAGCGATCTGTCCGCGATGGGTATGCCCTGAGACGATAAGATCAATTCCTTGCTGCTGTGCGATATCTAAGTCTTTTGGTTGATGATCTAACAGAATCACAGGTTTCGATAGATCTACATCTTTCATAATATCAAAAAGTTCGATTCTTGCAGCGTCACTGTGGTCTTTTCTACCAATAAGTGTGAGCCGATCGTCGATCGTTATCGATTCGTCATATAACACGTGAACATCGCTTTGTTCTAGGATATCAATCAGTTCAGCTATCGTACCTTTGTATTTGTCATGATTACCTAAGGAGGCATAGACCCCGTAAGTAGCTTCTATCTTAGTTAGAATAGGTCCAATTCCTTGGTTGATATACTGCTCGACTTGATCGTCGAATACATCTCCTGGAAACAATACAATATCTGGATCTAACGCATTAATCTCCTCTACCATTCGAATGGCATGATTCTTCCCAGAGAGAACACTGAAATGCATATCGGAAGCCATCACAATCTTCAATGGTACCGATGACGGATCACTTTTGGAAATATTAATATCATAGGTACGGACAACAGGGCTGTAAGCATTAAATGTTCCATATGAAATTAAGGAGATCAGCAGAATCAAAGTGATGAATCCAGACCATTTCTGAATATGATGCCTAGGGAGCACGGTCAGTTGTAATAGCCAAACCGTGAGTTGCACTATTGGCAGTAGTAGCAATAGCAAACTGAATAAAGCTAGCCAATATGAGCCGATGACACTGATATACACATTATTAAATACTCTTGCCAGAATAAATGAGATGGAAAGAAAAATAAGAGTGAAAATATAGAGTAGCTTGAATTTGAGCGAAAGTGTCGGCTTCATCCATTTCCAACCACTCCACCCAATGTAAAAGACGAGAAAACCATATAACAAGATGAAGACTGACCCAATAAGAATGAACATAATAATCCCCTTTCATTCTCTAGTATACCAAAAAATGCTGTCAATGGAGAGTGTGTTAAAAGCGTAGTGAAGAATATGTAATAACTCGTTCAGTAGACAAATCCTATTGCTTTATGTAGAAGAGCGGGTTATTATATAATCAATTACTTATATAACTGAATGCTTATATAGTATATGGAAGGAGGGATGGATATGCTTGTTGAGATTGCGGATGACATGAAATTGTTAGGCGATAAAACGCGTCTGGTGATACTGTCCCTATTGAAAGAACGGGAGTGGTGTGTTTGCGAATTTGTTGAAATTTTTGATATCTCACAGCCAGCGATTAGCCAACATTTAAGAAAGTTAAAAGACCAAGGCCTAGTTAAGGAGGATAAACGGGGACAGTGGGTGTATTATTCATTAAGTGTGAATAACAAGCCCTATATCCGTGCTGTTCTCGAACATATGCCTGATTCAAGAACGATATTAGCACTATTAAATAAAGGATTAATTAACTCAAATTGTGAATAAATGGAGGTTTGATGCGTGGAGTCAGTGTTTCTAGCAAGTATTATTTTTATAGTAACATTAGTATTTGTAATTTGGCAGCCTAGGAACTTATCTATTGGATGGTCCGCTTGTGGTGGAGCGGTACTAGCATTACTTCTAGGAGTGGTAAGCTTTAATGATGTAGTAGACGTAACCTTGATCGTATGGAATGCTACTTTGGCCTTTGTTGCTATCATCCTAATTTCTCTAATATTAGACCGAATTGGGTTATTCGAATGGGCTGCATTACATATGGCGAGAGCTGCACGTGGGAATGGGGTTAGAATGTTCGTCTATGTGACGATTCTTGGAGCGATTGTCGCTGCATTCTTTGCTAATGACGGTGCAGCCTTAATTCTGACTCCCATTGTGCTTGCGATGGTGCGTGCTCTGAAATTTGATGAGAAAAAGGTATTCCCATTTATTATCGCCAGCGGGTTTATTGCAGATACGACTTCATTACCACTTGTAGTCAGTAATTTGGTCAATATCGTGTCAGCTGATTTTTTCGATATTACCTTTATGGAATATGCAGGTGTTATGATCGTGCCGACGATTTTCTCTTTGGTCGCCAGTATTCTGGTTCTTTATTTCTTCTTCCGTAAAAGTATTCCAAAGCATTTCGATGCTACGCAACTTAAAAAACCAGCAAATGCCATTAGAGACGTAAGGATGTTTCGATTGTCATGGATTGTTCTAGCTGTACTCCTTATCGGGTATTTTGCTAGTGGGTTGTTGCATATTCCAGTTTCATTTATTGCAGGAATCATTGCGATCTTCTTTTTGCTGATGGCAAGAAGAAGCCCCTATGTACAGACAAAGGAAGTCATTAAAGGTGCTCCATGGGCCATTGTTTTCTTCTCCATAGGGATGTACGTTGTGGTGTATGGATTGCGAAATGCCGGACTTACCGATTTATTAGCTGAGGTAATACAGGTTGTAGCGGACCAAGGTTTATTCGTAGCTACAATAGGGATGGGATTCATTGCAGCATTTATCTCATCAATCATGAATAACATGCCTACGGTGTTAATTGATGCTCTTGCGATTGATGCAACGAATACGACTGGTGTGATTAGGGAAGCCCTGATCTATGCGAATGTCATCGGTTCCGATTTAGGTCCAAAGATTACCCCAATAGGTTCATTGGCAACCTTGTTATGGTTGCATGTACTCGCATCCAAGAATGTGAAGATATCCTGGGGCACGTATTTTAAGACGGGAATCATATTGACGATTCCTACGCTATTCATCACCCTATTGGGTCTATATCTGTGGTTAATTGTTGTTTGATTTAAATGGTAGGGAATTCCTATCAGTTGTCATTTGAATGGAATTATTCATAAATGCATCAAAAAAGAGCGATTTCCATGGTTATTTCACAATGGAGATCGCTCTTACTTACTTACTTACTGGTTAGGTTAAATAAATAATCTAGGTAATTATTGTGAATGGACGGATAGAATAATGAATGCGCTATAGAACATAGCATAGAAGAATCCAACGGATACGAAGATAAGGAATATTTGACTTTCACGTTTACTTTTTGGGGTGATCATATCGAGTCAGCTCCTTTGTATTAAAGATGTATTTGTGAACGTTATGTGACTTTATCTAATTATTGAACATTCTGTGACATAAAACCAATACATATTTGAGATCAATTGAAAGCGTTACCATGCTTGTCCCCTCAAAATGGATATAGATCACGGGGTAATCTATCCAATCACATCATCTCTGCTTCGCATTTAATATAAGCAGGAGGTGAGAGAATGAGAAAGTTAGTAACGATTAAAAAAGCCAATGCACGGTTTAAAAAGACGAGAGTTGTCGCTAATAGAGCAAAGGCAACTCAGAATCTAGGTGATGGGTTTTATCGATACGTCTACTATAGAACGATTACACCCAACACATTCTTCACGTTTACGTTTAGTGGAGGACGTCAGAAACCGGTAAGTGGTGGATGGTGGATTGACAGAAACAATTCCATCCCTGCCTACGCCACGGCTAATTACTCATTAAATGATAACCAATGGGTTGTTGTCGTATATAACCCAAGTACCTTCACAAGACAGATTGCATTTACGTTTATAGCTAAAACCTAGAATCGAACAGGCATTTAATAAGGAATAAGGAAGCAGCGAACTCGGTGAAGAGGTGCGCTGCTTCCTTTTCTTGTTGATCCATGAATATAGAATCCATAGCCCATGAACATTTAGCTTAAGTTGAATACTATAATTTATCGCATATAGGAAAGGTGATGGGTCGTGGCTACTTTTAGAGAGGCGCATAACATGAAGACACGTATGGCTAAAGGCATGTTAGCAAGATCAGATGTTCATGGGATTGGTGTAGGTTATAAAGATCCGAGGAATAAGAAGAAAGGTGCCGCAGTGATTATTTATACAAATACAACATCGTCTACATCGTTTGGAGCTTCAACGAGCCTGAAGATGAACGCGAAGAGCAGAGCAACTACGGTACCTATCCGCGTGGTTAGGACAGGGAAGTTGTGCGCCTGTGTAGATTATAAAAAAAGGATTCGACCAATTCCGGCTGGTTATAGTATAGGTACCGAAGTAGGTTCAGGCACGTTAGGACTGATCGTTGCAAACCTTTCGAATGCTAATCAGCGATATATACTTAGCAATAATCATGTTCTGAACCCCACCAACACTAGGGCGAATACGGTAACATTACAACCTGGAGGAGCAGATAGTATACAGTCGGGTAGAAATCGTGTAGGTCGTCTATATGAATATGTTCCATTGAAAAGAAAAGGGAAGAACTTCGTCGATGTAGCCTTATCCAAACCGATTAGAAACAGCTTATTAAGTCCGTGCTATGCAACCGTGGGCGTAATACCTGGGTATGTGACCACTTATCGTGTTGGTGAACGGTTTAAGAAGGTTGGACGTACTACGGGATTGGTGAAAGGTACTGTGGATTCCGTGAATACAGATATACAAGTTGATTATGGTGAAGGGTTAGGTATTCTTAACTTTGTGAATCAGACCGTTGTGAAAGGTCCCAAACCTGTATCCTTACCAGGTGACTCCGGATCTGTATGGTTAAGAGAGCGAGATCATTATGCAGCAGCAGTTAACTTCGCTGGTACATCGGATGGTCGTATTTCGATCGCCTTCCCTGTGAACTGGGCTATGCGTATATTCAGAACAGGTGTTGCACAGAAGAATAAGGCTGGTAAGGTTAAAAAGGTAAATATAGATCTATCTCCGAAATCTTATGTTCGTCAGCTAACAGCGAAGGAGCTTATTGCATTAAAGGTCACGAGGATTAGAAGAAAGAGGTAAAAGCGAAGCGTTAACCCACAAGTTTATGTTTTGTCCCCAGATTCCAACCCTATCCATATCATTCAGAAGGAATCTGGGTACAACAGTGATCCTATAGTTGGACAGATCGTGTGCGAGAACCTATACTTATAAGATTGTGATGTTACATCATTAAAGGGAGCTAGGGATGAAGAATCTACTTGTCACGGGGTATCGGGCACATGAACTGAACATCTACGATCAGAAGCATAAAGGTATTCCCTACATACAAAAGGCCATCACTAGGAAGTTAATCCCTCTGATTGAAGATGGGTTGGAGTGGGTAATCACGCCAGGTCAATACGGGGTGGATCTATGGACATGTGAGGCAGCTATTTCCCTGAAAGAACAATATCCACAACTGAAATGTTCCATTATAACGGCATTCTTGAATCAGGAGGAGAAATGGAAGGATGATAAGAAAGACTACTATCATCAGATCCTAAGAAATGTTGACTACTATAATGCCGTGAGTAATCAGCCATACAGTGGAATATGGCAGTTCACTGCGAGAGATGACTTACTATTTAGAAAAACAGACGGAATATTACTTGTGTATGATGAAGATGCAGGAGAGGGTAGTCCGAAGTTTTTTAAAGACAAAGCATTAAAGAAACAACAACAAGATGGCTACATATATATCAATATCAACTCGGATGATATCCAGAGTGGGATCGATGAATATGATTAATTATTGATTTAAGTCTGAACAACGATCTATTTGCGGTATAATAGAGATGAAGATTATAAATTGCTTGACCCTACAGGGACTTGAAAGGATGAAGATATGCTAACTATAACAAACCACACTGTAAAATTGATTAAGGATCCGTTCAATATTTTGACCGGACAACGCTATGAATTTATGCTGGAACTCGATGTGCCAGAGGATGATGAACTGTATTTTGAAGATGGATTAAATGTAAGAGTTATTTATGCAGTTGATGAAGACAAAAAGAATATTGTGAAATATGAGTTATTAGAAAGAACCTCCGAGCGTTATGTGGAGTTTGATTTAGAAGATGATGAGATTGAAGCTGTGGATACATTTTGTAAAGAACACCTACCTGCATAAAATAGGATGTTAAGAACGATGAATGCGTGGGCAATACTACACACTTACCTTGCAGGAGGAGGATATGCATGAATCGGAATAGTCAGTCTGTACCCTATGGTTATGAACAACCAGAGGAGAAACGAAAAGGCACACTTATTTATTATGATACGTTTGAGACAACAACTGATGTGGAATTAGATTTGGCCGTGGAGAGCATGGCACATTATTCCTTTCAAAAGCTAGTATTATATCCTTTACACGAAGAAACGTTTAGACGAATGGTAAATATCCCGATTCGTACCTATCATAAGCGTGAAAAGGAACTGTTTGAATGGAAGAATGAGCACGACTATGCAAATGTTGTCGTTGAAAGATGGGAAAGTAAGCGGAAGAAGTACACACCGATGGACGTTGCCCTTAGGTTAATTGCGGAGAAATATAAGGATCCATATTTTCTGTACATAACACCAGAGATGGCTAATTTGTTCGCTTCGTTCTCTTCTTTTGAAGAATGGATCGTAAAGATTCGACTTTTATTAACTGCAGAACCTAAGGATTTGCATCCCATGCTTGAGAAATATCAACATCGCTGGGCTGTGAATAACTTTTCCAATAAGGAAAAAGAGTGATGAATGAGTATGTTACCCACACAAATGTTAGTAACTATCAACAATTTGTTCATAACTCTGGTGATAATGTGAGTAAATAAATAAAAGTGTTTATAAAACTCTATAAATTGTGCATAACTTTATTGAAAATGTTATTTTTTAGTGTTTATTTTAAAAAAGTCGTCTAGTGAAATGAAGTGCTCCCCGTCAAGTGGACAGTGTAAAAAACAAAAACAATAGATTTATTTTCCTCAGCCCGTTTTAATAGGGGCTGGGGTTTTCTTCGTCACACTGCTCTTCGGTATTCGTTAGGCGACAAGCCATCCAAGCATTCTGTATAGCGGTAGTTGTTGTAATAGCGGATATATTCGCTAACGTCTTTGAAGACGTCTTCAAAGGTCTGAAACTTAGTAAGATAATAGCTTTCAGATTTGTAAGTACCCCAAAAACGTTCAATAGGTTGGTTGTCCAAGCATCGGCTCACACGAGACATGCTTTTCATAAATCCGTATTTTAGATGGAGTCGATTATACTCATGAGACGTGTACTGGAAGCCTCTGTCGCTTTGGAGGAGTGGGGTTACTCTTGGATTCTTCTCGTAAGCTTTCTTCAGCGTATCCATCACGAGTTTATTGTTGTTGGAATGGCTTAATACCCATGAAACAATGGAGTTATCGTATATATCGATAATAGCGCTTAAATAGGCTTTTCGACCATTTCCATACTTTAGTTCGGTTACATCTGTAGACCACTTTGAATTAGGGGTATTGGTATCAAAGTTACGTCTCATTATGTTTTCTGCGACATGGATCTCAGAGGCTTTCACGTAATGTGGCCGTTTCCTACGGATGACTGCTTTGAGTCCAAGGGCACG
>NZ_JBITNB010000031.1:0-37666 GCF_054373195.1 Paenibacillus sp. CMAA1364
ATAAATCTATTGTTTTTGTTTTTTACACTGTCCACTTGACGGGGAGCACTTCATTAGATCTATCACTAGGCAGCTTTTACGCATAACAATATTTGATTTATCCATCCATATTCATGTAGACATGTCTACTGCGTTATCATCATACATTTATAATAGTTATTATTGGGCTTGTAGCGTTGCTAGCACTTCTTCTGCATGACCAGCTACCTTAACCTTACGCCATTCTTTCACAAGCATTCCTTCTTCATCAATCAGAAATGTAGAACGGACAATCCCTAGATACTCTTTCCCAAACATTTTCTTAAGTTGCCATACGTCATAGCTTTCACTCACAACGTGATCCGAATCCGATAATAATAAAAATGGAAGCTCGTGACGCTCTGTAAACTTTTCATGTGATGCCAGCTCATCCGGACTAATTCCCAGGATAACAGCACCCAGACTCTTCATTTCTGAATGAAAATCTCGAAAGTAACATGCTTCCTGCGTGCAGGTTGGTGTCATGTTTTTGGGATAGAAATAAAGTACAACCTTTTGTCCACGGTAATTACTTAGCGATACTCTTGTGTTGTTTGATGCCAATAGTGTAAATTGTGGTGCCTCTTTACCTAATAGTGATGCTTTCATTGATTATCTACTCCTTCAAATATCATCATTCTTCACAATAAATTGATTGTATCCGCCAAAAAAATTATAATTGATATGAACGCAGATTCTTTGGTGTCGAAAATTGAAATTTCACTTGCTATGATCGAAAGGAAGATTCCATATGACAAAAAAAACGAAAAGAACTTTAGGGCTAGTTCTTGCTGCGTTGATACTTGCAGTACTGGGTTATGCTGTGTATTATTTTACATCCTTCTATAATGGCCTAGAAGGGTTACAAAAGGAAGGAGATAAATCTCCATTCAGCCAATTACAGCAAGTTGAGGCTACTGCTCCAGAACCTCCGAAGTGGGAAGGTACTGAACTTGTCAGCATTCTAATCATGGGTGTTGATGGTCGTGGTCTTGCTGATGGCGATATCCCGCGCTCCGATAGTATGATGGTTGCCACGTTAGATCCCGTAAAGAAAAGTATACATCTTTTCTCCATCTTAAGAGATACATATGTGGATATCCCTGAATATCGAAATGATCGCATTAATTCCGCCATTACGCATGGTCCGAATACAGCCATGACAGCTATAAGTAATCTTTTGGGTATTCCTATTCAATACTATGTTTATACTGACTTCCAAGGATTTATTAAACTGGTCGATTCCATAGGTGGTGTTGACTTCTACGTAGAAAAGGATATGAAGTATAGTAGTAAAGCCGATAAACACGCGTTTGATATTGACCTTAAAAAAGGACAACAACATTTGGATGGCGATAAGGCATTACAATATGTTCGCTTCCGTCACGATGCTTTATCTGACTTCACACGTACAGAACGACAACGTGAATTCCTAAAGGCAGTAGCTAACAAAATGAAAACTACAACTTCGATCATGAAGCTTCCTTCCATTCTAGAAGAGGTTAGTCCCTTTGTTGACACGAACTTAGAAATCAATGACATGTGGAAATTAGCCAATATCGGATACCAGAGCAAGGTAGTTGGTAGTGAACAAATTCCACCCATGGATATGCTTGCCGAGAAGACGATTGGTGGGGCATCTGTTATTGTTGTGAAAAACGAAAGAAAATTAAAGGAATTTGTTCAGCAAATTGTAAATCCACCAGTCGAAGATGTTGATCATCAAGCTAATGATGTGCAAGTTGAATCCACTACGAAGTGAATAATGCAGCAGTGAAAGGAAGTTAACAACATGTTGAAACGAACACAATCTGAACGCTTATATAACGAAGCTTTACAACATATCGTAGGAGGCGTGAATAGCCCATCACGTTCATTCAAGGCTGTAGGTGGAGGCGCCCCAGTATTCATGGAGCGTGCACAGGGTGCTCACTTCTGGGATGTAGATGGTCATAAATATATTGATTACCTTGCAGCCTACGGACCTATTATTACGGGACATGCTCATCCACATATTACAGCGGCCATTACGAAAGCAGCCGCAAATGGCGTACTATATGGTGCTCCCACGGAATGGGAAATCACTCTTGCCAAAATGTTAAAGGACGCTATTCCTTCCATGGATAAAGTGCGATTTGTCAATTCAGGTACAGAAGCGGTGATGACAACGATACGTGTTGCACGTGCTTACACCAAACGTAATAAAATCATTAAATTCGCCGGATGTTATCATGGGCATTCCGATCTTGTTCTCGTAGCAGCAGGTTCAGGTCCCTCTACCTTAGGTATTCCAGATAGTGCTGGTATTCCACCAAGTATTGCGCAAGAAGTCATTACTGTTCCTTTTAATGATCTTGACAGTCTAAAGGTAGCCCTCGAACGATGGGGCGATGATGTTGCAGCGGTAATGGTTGAGCCTATTGTCGGTAACTTCGGTATGGTTATGCCGCACGAAGGCTTCCTAGAAGGACTCTGTACAATGACTCGTGATAATGGTTCATTAGTCATCTATGATGAGGTCATCACGGCGTTTCGCTTTCATTATGGATCCGCCCAGACGTTTGCAGATTTGCAACATCATGAAAGAATTGCTCCCGATCTCACAGCGCTAGGTAAAATTATAGGTGGTGGCTTACCCATTGGTGCTTATGGAGGTAGCAAAGATGTCATGGAGCAAGTAGCTCCACTAGGACCTACTTACCAAGCGGGAACAATGGCAGGTAACCCAGCATCCATCCTCTCAGGTATTGCTTGTTTGGAAGTACTTCAGACGGACGGAGTCTACGAAGAGATGAATCGATTAGCGGTAAAGTTAACGAAAGGTCTTCAATCTTCTGCTAATCGACATGGCATCCCACTGACAATCAATCAAATCCGAGGTTCATTCTCTACCCATTTCTGTGATCATCCGGTTACGAATTATGAAGAGGCTCAGCATAGTGATGGAGAGATCTTTGCTACGTTCTTCCGCCACATGTTGAATCATGGCATTAATTTAGCTCCATCTAAGTACGAAGCATGGTTTCTAACCATAGCTCATACAGATGAAGATATTGAACATACGATAGAAGCTGCCGATAGTGCCTTCCGGCTTATGTAACTCCCTATAAGTTACATAAATAGAATAACTGCACGTAAATAGAGGCTCCATCACGGAATTGTATCGATCCGTGATGGAGCCTCTATTTGGTATGCTTAGTTCTATGAGCATTAGTTGGAGAACGTATTATAAATTAATAAATGCGGTTCTTAACGAAGCTCTGTATTGCACATCGAACCCCAGTCCTGAGGCTAATACAGCTAATGGAACATAGGTCTTGCTCTCTTTTCCAACCTTATGAAGGAATGCTGGTGAATCCACTGTAACAGACTTTCCATTGACAACGACATGTTTAGAGCCAATTGTAATGACAACTGTCCGGTCTCCTAGTGTTATCGTTGCGCTTGAATCTTTACTATTCCACAACGAGGTTGCACCTACGGCATCCACGATATCTTTAATAGCTACGAAATTCTGGTTACTACGAAGTACAGGTTTATATGGTGTATTTAATTCTTTACCTTTTACAACAATCGTCATGGGTAAGGTTTTGTCATTTGTAGTAGGATTACGGTAATCTCCCCACACTTCTTCTACAAACACCTTTGCGATAGCCGCATAGCCGAATTGATTAGGATGGATATCTCGCTCCTTAATGATATAAGTCATCGTTCCTTCCCCACCTACAAATTCTTTGGCTACATGGGCAACCTTGACCTTGATTCCACTACTTTGTGATTCTGTTGCTAACTTCTCAACAACACTTGTAAATGAATCGGCTGCTTCCATCAGTTTGGGATATAGCGCACGATTAGCTACAGCTGGCAACGGCTGATATTGATCGGCTATCACGATAAGAACATCTGGGTTCAATTCATAAAGATCACGAATCACAGCAGTCATAGTTGATTTATAAGCTGATAATAATTGATCAACTCTTTGGGTCAGTTCTGCATCTGTCAACTTTTCTGCTTCTTTAATAATAACACCCAGATCGTTTCCACCGATGGTGATGGTGATCAGATCTGCGGATTGAAGATCTGTGTTCAATTGGATGGCCGAAGCTCCCAACTGCTCTGCCCTAGGATCAATAAGGTCAGGTTGAATGGCATTTGCAGTGATGCTATTGCCAAGTTTAGCTGCTTCAACAAAGCGTTCTAAGCCTGCCACCTTCAATCCTGCGATCCCATAGTTTACCGTGTTCGTTCTTCCATGAAATAATCCTTGTTCATGAAGTCTTTCTACATAGCCATAAGGAGTACTGCTCTGGTTCATGCCAGGTTCATATCCAACCGTTAGGGAATCCCCAAGCGCAACAATACGATAGTCATTGTCTTCTGATCCTTGCGCATGTATGAACCATGGTGAGCTCATCCCGCTTAATATGACAATAGAAAGTATCGTGGCAATGATTACACTAGATACTTTTCTTTTCCACAACTTTAACAATGGGTCAGCTCCTTATTTATCCAATTTAGATGTTCATGATTTCAAATCCGTTAATCACCTATGCAATCATTGGTTGTCTAATGCTGTAGCACGCGCATTCTTTAGGGAATCTACAAGATCATCATGAATATGCCCATTACTTGCTACGACATGTCTTACACCTAGATGATATGGACGTCCTAATGTATCCGTAACTTCACCACCCGATTCCTTAACCAACAATACTCCAGCAGCTAGATCCCAAGAACTTAGTCCAATTTCCCAGAAACCGCTCAGTCTTCCTGTCGCTACATAAGCCATATGCAAGGCAGCTGAGCCCCCGGCTCGAATACTGCGCGCTTGTGGAGCGATATGCTGTAGACCTAGCATATTTATAGGATAAGCAAACTTCTCATCTGGTGGGAAACCCGTGGCAAGAAGACTTGTTCCCAGCGTTGTCTCTGGCGATACATTCATCCTTTTCCCATGAACATATGCGCCTTTGCCTTTCTCCGCAACGAATAATTCGTCTCTAGATGGATCGTAGACAACACCAACAATAACTTCACCTTTATAAGCAAGAGCAATGGAAACTGCAAAGAACGGGAACCCATGTACATAATTCGTTGTACCATCCACTGGATCAACAATCCATAAAAAATCGGATTTCGCCGCTAAAGAAATCTCTAACGCTTGAGTGGATGCATCTGGACCTGGCTCCACACCCTCTTCTCCAAGAATCTCATGATCAGGAAAATGAGTTAGAATCAGTCTGCGAATCATTTGTTCCGCACCCTTATCGATTTCCGTTACAAGATCTTGCGGAGAATACTTGGTACTTAACTCTTGTACAGTCCCAAGTCTACTCCTTATCCATTCACCTGCTTTTGCTGCTGCATTAATAGCAACGGGTGTATATTCCTTGCTTGACACTACATAAGGAGCTTTATTATCTTGATCCAAAGCAATCAACTTCTTTCTATTGAAATCTTGCTATTACGATCATTATAAGACTAGTATAATCATTTCTTCCATTAAAAGAATCGGACGAATCACACTATTTTACATCGTTTCGCCTTTTTTCGTTATCCTAAACTACATACATATCCAAAATACCTTATTTTACCTCTATATTCAAGAGCAATCCTATATAGCTTGTCCTCATTCGCACGAACTCACATGCTTCACTCCTGATTGTCGCCAAAAAACATTTCATAAGCTAGATCTGTCTGAACACGAGATTCTTCCTCATTCAACTTACGAATAAATTCCATCTCAACTTCAGTAACTTCTTCACCTTGAAAATTAATCTCAGCAATATATCCCACAATCTTAACGATAGCGATAGCTAGGTTCTCTGGTGTGTAGGCGATAACCTTCTGACCTGTTGGGAATACTCGAAAACCTTTCTTCACCATTTTGCCACGTCCATACTCCATGAGTTCATATAATTCCTGCTCATTCTTGAACTTACATACTGAATTGAATTCGGTTTGAAATCCCATCACTATTCTCCTTTTCTATTCAAGTTAGCAAGACTTCATTACAGTTCATTATTATAATCTAGTGTTTGTTTACTTTGATAACGCTCCATTGCTAATTCAATCATTCGATCAAGTAAAGCTGCATAACTTAACCCTGTCTCTCTCCATAATAATGGATACATGCTAAATGGTGTGAACCCAGGCATGGTATTGACTTCATTAATAAGAATAGCCTGATCCGATCTCCTTACGAAGAAGTCTGCTCGGCTAATGCCATTGCCTCCAATTGCTTGAAACGCAACGATAGCGGCTTCCGTAAGTCGATCTACCAATTCTGAATCCAAAGGTGCCGGTATCAGCATTTGGGATTGACCATCTGTATATTTGGCAGCATAGTCATAATATTCGCTAGAGGAAACAATTTCACCAGGTACAGATGCCATGGGCTCGTCATTTCCAAGTACACTTAATTCGATCTCTCTGCCATCCACGAATTCTTCTACAATAACTTTGATATCATAACGAAATGCATACTCAATCGCTTCTTTCAGTTCTTCACGATCTTTGGCTTTGGAGATTCCTACACTGGAACCGAGATTGGCTGGTTTCACGAAGCATGGATAACCCAATGCATCTTCCACACCTACAATCAACTCAAAGCTGTCACGTTGCCATTGACTACGTGTGAAATAACGATACCCACACTGTGGTAATCCCGCTTCAGCGAACAATTTTTTCATAATAACTTTATCCATTCCAGCTGCCGATGGTAGGACTCCAGCACCGACATAAGGCATATTAGCCATTTCAAATAAGCCTTGTATCGTACCATCTTCACCAAATGTTCCATGAAGCAATGGGAACATTAAATCCACTTGAACGGAAGACTCGTCTTTCGTTAATCGACTGAACACAACACCTAGAGCAGCCTGTGTTCCTTCGCCATATTGTGCAAGTTTTAGATCTTCAATCTTAGTGAAAGGAGATTGTTGTACCTCACCTTTTCTCCATTGTCCTTGCTTCGTGATATAGAATGGAATGATCTCATATTTATTATAGTCAAAGGCATTCATCACAGCAAAAGCTGTTTGTAATGATACTTCATGTTCTCCAGATTTACCGCCATATACAAGCCCTACGATTTGTTTACTCATGCCTAACCTCTTTCTTTCCTAATATAATGTACTGTAACTACTCATCATACATAATGGATTACAACACGTCAGGAATATGTAAGAACAGATATTTAGTCTTCTCCTGCCACGCGTATGAATTCTTGTAATCCCAGTAACGATGTTTACTATTTATAGTATGTGCATTTACCAATGGCATCCCACCTGCGTCGAATGCGGTTACGATGGTACTATGCTGATATGTCCCATCACCATCCCAATCATAAATGATGATATCTCCAAGCATTAATTTCTCCGCACGATCTACAACTTCAGCTCGTAAGCCCGAATTACTGGATGTTAAGAGATTTGATAAACTATTGGCAACTGCCCAACTATAGCTCCACCATTCTTTTCCACCGGAATATCCTTTATACCACCATCCAGTTGCTCTATTTCCAGTATAGTTTATTGGAGCTCCCCCTGCAAAGAGACATTGTGAGATATAGTTCGTACAATTAACAGCAAAAGCGATAAATTCAGGGTTCTCTGAGTCCCACCACCGATCTGCATAAGCTACTGCTGCTTCTCGTATATATTTGATAGGACGACGTTCAGTTCCACTTCCCCATACATTGGAATTCAAATAGGGTTGTGTACCTGCACCCATTATTACTTCTTCTTGACTCACAAGAATCTGTTCTAATATGGGATGCTGCTCAGTTATTAAACGCTCAACGTCTACAATAACCCACCGTTCCCCATCACGAATAAAAGTAAGTCTCTCCTTATGGATGGTATCTTCTCGATGTAGCATTCCGCCCTTAGTATAGAACACTTGCATGTGAAGTTGTATATCAACGATCATTTCCTGCTCCGTTTCACGTATGATTCGTAGTAACTTGGCAAGTGTTTCACTCTTTTGTGGCTGAGCATCTCGCAATATATACCATTCATTTAACAATCTAGTTCGTTGCGAGCGCTCCATTAAATAGGAAATATCGCTTACAACTTGTTGCTTAGTCTCACTTCTACTATTTATCTGACTTTGGTTATATTGATTAACATATGAATATAATACTTCTTGCCATGTATGCTCCATAGGATCAACTCCTTCGTTAACATTGAATAATGTACTTACCATTGTTATCAATATATGAAGGGAATCTCTGCGCTATCCATTTATCTTAGAAACTAACTTTTTTAGGCCTAATTTACTAATTTAAGCCTCACTAATATCTATAAATTCCTTTACTAGCTCCATTGTAAACGGTATACTTAATGTATAATGTAAATTTTGAAATTATGTTTCACCTAGTGGAACAACACTGGATTTGATACTATTTAAGGGGGATTACGTATGCCAGAAAAGGATATTTTCTCTACTGCACGTAAGTTAGATGTTGGTGGCAAAGAATATAGTTATTACAGCCTGCAATCTCTAGAAGATCAAGGAATTGGAAGTGTGTCTAAATTACCATTCTCCATCAAGGTGCTTCTAGAAGCTGCATTAAGACAATACGACGGACGGGCTATTACGAAAGATCACATAGCATTGCTTGCTGATTGGAATACAGGTGGCGCGGAGAATAAGGAGATCCCATTTATCCCAGCTAGAATCGTTCTTCAAGATTTCACAGGTGTTCCTGTTGTAGTAGATCTTGCTGCCATGAGAGACACCGTGAAGAAAGCTGGAGGAGACCCTAAACAGATCAACCCACTTGTTCCTGTAGATTTGGTTATCGACCACTCTGTCATGGTCGATGCTTTCGGTACTGCAGATGCGTTGGAATATAATATGGAACTGGAATTCGAACGTAATGAGGAACGCTACCGTTTCTTGCGTTGGGCACAGACTGCTTTCAATAATTTCAGAGCTGTCCCACCTGCAACAGGAATCGTACATCAAGTTAATCTAGAGTATCTCGCCTCAGTTGCAGCAACGAAAGTCATTAATGGTGAGACATTTGTATATCCTGATTCACTTGTAGGTACAGATTCTCATACAACGATGATCAATGGTCTTGGCGTAGTTGGATGGGGTGTCGGTGGTATTGAAGCAGAAGCTGGTATGCTTGGACAGCCCTTGTATTTCATTATGCCTGAAGTCGTTGGATTCAAACTTACTGGGGAACTTAATGAAGGTGCAACAGCAACAGATTTAGCACTGACAGTAACTCAGATTCTACGTAAAAAGGGTGTCGTCGGCAAATTCGTCGAATTCTTCGGACCTGGATTACACAACCTCAGCCTTGCTGATCGTGCAACCATTGCTAATATGGCGCCAGAATATGGTGCAACCGTTGGGTACTTCCCGGTTGATAAAGAAACTCTGTCTTATCTTAGAAATACAGGTCGTGCTGATGAACAAGTTGAACTTGTAGAAGCTTACTATAAAGCTCAACAAATGTTCCGTACAGAAGACACCGTTGATCCGGAATTCTCAGATGTTATTGGATTAGATTTAGCTTCTGTTGTTCCAAGCTTGGCGGGACCAAAACGTCCACAAGATCGTATTGAATTGACCAACATGAAAGAAGCATTTAATGATATCGTCCGTACGCCAGTGGAAAAAGGCGGTTATGGTCTTACCGAAGAAAAGATTGATGAAAAGGTACGTATACAACATAAGGATGGCTCTGTTAGTCAACTTGGAACTGGCGCGGTAGTGATTGCAGCCATTACAAGCTGTACCAATACTTCTAACCCAAGTGTCATGCTAGGGGCAGGCCTATTAGCTAAGAAAGCTGTAGCGCTCGGTCTCAAGAAGCCAGGCTATGTAAAAAGTAGTTTGACACCAGGATCGCTAGTCGTTACTGAATATTTACAAAAGGCTGGATTATTAGAGTCATTAGAAGCTCTGGGCTTCTATCTTGCTGGATATGGTTGTGCTACCTGTATTGGTAACTCAGGGCCACTTCCAGATGAAGTCAGTCAAGCTATTACAGATAACGATATGACTGTGGCTGCGGTACTATCTGGTAACCGTAACTTTGAAGGTCGTGTGCATGCACAAGTGAAAGCGAACTATCTGGCATCACCTCCATTAGTTGTAGCTTATGCGCTTGCAGGTACCGTTAATATTGATCTGAACAATGATCCTTTAGGATACGATCAGAATAATCAACCTGTCTATCTAAAAGATATCTGGCCTTCCTCAGCAGAAATTAAAGAAGCGATCGAAATGTCTCTAACTCCTGAGATGTTCCGTAAGAAATATGCGAATGTATTTACGGCTAATGACCGCTGGAATGCCATTCCAGTGCCTGAAGGTGAGCTGTATGAATGGGATAATAAATCAACTTACATTCAGAACCCACCTTTCTTCGAAAATCTAGAACCTACACTTACCGACATTGGTGAGATACGTTCCGCGCGTGTTTTAGCATTACTAGGTAATTCTGTAACGACAGATCACATTTCTCCAGCAGGTAATATCTCGCCATCAAGTCCGGCGGGTCTATATCTTAAAGAACATGGTGTAGAACGTAAAGACTTTAACTCATATGGCTCACGTCGAGGTAATCATGAAGTCATGATGAGAGGAACATTTGCGAATATTCGTATTCGTAACCAAGTTGCACCAGGAACTGAAGGTGGTGTAACAACGAATCTACTTCATGACGAGGTAATGTCTATCTATGATGCCTCCATGGATTACCAAGATCAACATCAGAATCTGATTGTCATCGCTGGTCAAGAATACGGAACCGGAAGTTCACGTGACTGGGCTGCCAAAGGGACTACACTACTTGGCGTCAAAGCTGTCATTGCCGAGAGCTACGAGCGTATTCACCGTAGCAACCTTGTTGGTATGGGGGTTCTACCTCTACAATTCGAAGAAGGTACAAGTTGGACTAGTCTTGGAATCAATGGTCGAGAAACCTTTGATATCTTAGGTATTACCAATGAGATCAAACCTAATCAAGAGCTAACGGTCACTGCTACACGTGAAGATGATACTCAATTTAACTTCACAGTCATTGCACGATTAGACAGTATGGTTGACGTAGATTATTACCATAATGGTGGAATTCTTCAAACCGTGTTACGTCAAATGATAAAGAATCAATAATCATCCGATTATGATGGCTACACTATAATGAGAATACAAAAATCAGGTCGAGGATAACCACCTTGACCTGATTTTTGCTTATTAATAAATTATAATTATGATTAGTCCGATGATACTTCTGAATATGTATGTCGCGAATAACGGATCATTAAATTCGCCATGTTGTAATTCGATTCAAGGAGTGCGTCTACCGCTAGGATACCTTGTTTTACCATGAATTCAAAACTAATCTCACCATGTGTCCAATGACGTTTATACTTCAGACTTTCTATAGCCATATTCCTAAATGACATTTGCTGACCTGTATTAAGTCCAGCCTCAGATATTGAGAATCCACCATTACGTCCTGAGATTGGATTGTGTCTTATTCCGAACTTTCCAACAGCATTATTACGTATCTGCATAAATAAAGTACCTGCAGTTAATCCAGCTAATTCCTGTTCTAATTCTTTGAATACCATGTCCATTTGTCTCGCTAACGATAATTGCTCTATCTTCATCATTCAACCCTCTTCCCTTCTCGTGCCCATAATATAGGGCTTACGACTCATTATAAATCTTCAATAATTATTCTACAACATATTAAAACAAAATTGGGTATATATCCCTACCATTTATTGTTTTTTTACTCTTTTCGATGATATATTCAGCTAAAATTCGTCTAATTTCGACATTTCACTCAGATTATCTTGATACAGTTTATAAGTCAAAATACTCATATTCTATACGCGCACATAAAAGAAGGATCTCCATTAATGGAAATCCTCCTAATTTGTATAACGGTAATTCATAAACGACTAGTTCAAATTATTCTGTCATCTTTAGGAATTCTTTAACATCAGCAACACATAAATCCATCGCACTTTGCCAGAAATCTGGACCCGTTAAATCTACACCTAAATGTTTATCTGCTAATTCCTCTACGGTCATCTTGCCTGTATCTTGCAACAATAGATCGTATTTCTCAGCAAAGGATGAGCCTTCCTGTTGGGCAAGGACATACAGTCCTGTGCTGAACATATAACCGAAGGTATAAGGGAAATTATAGAAGGGCACATCTGTAATATAGAAATGAAGCTTCGATGCCCAGAAGTGCGGATGATAAGACGATAGTCCATCACAATAGGCTTCTTGTTGCGCCTCTTTCATAAGATTGTTTAGCTCTTCTGCACTCACAAGGCCGTGCTTGCGCATTTCGTAGAATCGAGTTTCAAATAAGAATCTTGCATGGATATTCATAAAGAATGCAATACTATTCTGAATCTTCTCTTCCAATAATGCCAGTTTCTCATCTGGATTAGTCGTAGCCTTGACTAACGCATCAGCTACAATCATTTCAGCGAACGTGGATGCCGTCTCTGCGACGTTCATAGCATAATCTTGATTCAATATATGAATATCATTCATTAAGAACTGATGGTACCCATGACCAAGCTCATGCGCAAGTGTGGATACGTTGGAAGCGGTACCTGCATAGGTCATGAATATTCTTGTTTCCTTACTTGAAGGAAGTGAAGTACAGAAGCCTCCTGGCCGTTTACCTGGGCGATCTTCTGCTTCAATCCACTCATTGTCGAATGCAGTCTCTGTAAATTCAGCTAATTTGGGACTGAATGTATGGAATTGCTTCACGATCTCTTCTGCAGCGTCTTGATATGTTATTGTTTTTGATGTCTTACTAATAGGTGCTTCTACATCTGCCCAACTTAATTTCTCAACGCCAAGAATTTGTGCCTTTCGTTCCAAATACTTCATAAATACAGGCTTATTCTCAATAATGACATTCCACATCGCATCGAGTGTTTGTTGAGACATCCGATTCATCGCTAGCGGTTCTTTTAAGATGCCATTCCATCCACGACGATCATATAATTTAAGTCGAAAGCCTGCCAAATGATTTAACGTATCTGCGCAATAGTCCTCGGCCTTTGTCCACGTGTCTTCCCATTTATCGAACATCAACTCTCTAGTACTACGGTTGGGATCATGTAATTTGTTCGCTGCTTGTCCAGCAGACAATAATTTCATTTCGCCTTCTTGATCAAATGGGATCTGAATATGGCTTACAATAGTGTCATAGAACTCACCCCACCCATGATACCCATCCACAGCTAAATCAAGTGCAAGACTTTCAAGTTCAGGGCTTAATTTCTCACGGGCATGCTCACGACTCTCTGTTAGAACAAATGAAAGATCGCTAACTTCTTCTCTCTTCATCCATTCTTCCCAGACTGCATCCGTTGTTGCACGAAGCAAATGTTCAAATTCTGCATTAACACTCTTAATTTGAGCATGCAAATTCGTTATTTTACCTGATAATTGAACTGCCTTCTTGTCTTGTTGATCTTGAGCTCCTAGACAAGATACGAATGAACTTGCTTCAGATGCTCTTTCCACACAGCTTGCATACGATGTGATGAATCCATCAAAGTGCTTAGTTCCTTCCATATCCGCAGGTGCAACTGCATTCTTAATGTATGTCTGAACCTGCTCTACATCTTTTTCTAATTGACTTAAAAAATGTGTGAATTCTTCTGAAGAAGATCCACCCGAGAAGATAGATTCTAAATTCCATGTGAGTGATAGGTTGGCTTTCATCATGTATATCTCCTTTCAAATCGCGCTTAATTAAGATAATATTTGAATTGAACTGCAGGAAACGGTATAACTATAATATACGATCGTACCATCATTTATTTAAGGAAGGGGTAATCCAACTATGAAACCGCTACAGATTTCAGCAGAAACCGCCATCACACTATCCAAAAAGTTAGGTGTCCCTATTGAACACCTTATGCATATGCCACAACATATTCTGATGCAAAAGATTGCTGAGCTTAGCGTACAAGATAGCTCTACATCATCAGAAGAAAAGGATCCGTCGTGATTCCATTTCAGAACACAGTACCCTATGACAATATCATGGGTGATATTTATGTGCCGACCTGTCCATTTTGTGCACAGAATAATGTACTCGTCCCTATGAAACCTGAGGAACTTCAGATCATTCATGAGGGAAAGAAGAAACTTCTGGTGTTTCCCTGTTGCAACAATAAAACCAATATCATTGATACGGATGTGGATTACTTATTATCTGATCAATCCATTCGTTAACTCTCCACAACAGACAAATCACGCTTGGTGACTATCGTTAGTCCATGTACGCACACGACGACTTTATGTTCTAAGCGTGTATTATTATTTCGTATCCAACATTTGATCAGGTAATTCCAATTTCTTCGCAATCATATCTTCTCTCAGGACAGTCCATTGCTCCCTTGATGCACGAATCATCGCAGCATCCATAATATGCTTATCATTGATAACACGTGAGAACCACTGTACAGCCTCGTTTAGATTGCCTACTCTTCGGTTTATTTCTCCAAGCAAATACAACAAGCGAGCATTATTCCCGCTCGCACTTTCATTCTCATACACATGTATGTATGATTCTAAAGAGAAATTCAAGAAACGCTGTTCCTGTTCATGATCTTCCTTATATCGATATAACCATGCTATATGTTGGAGTAGACTTGCCATGATCGTCTGTGAATCTCCAATGATCTGTGCTGAAAGAAGCGCTAACTTATATGTCTCCAAAGCTGTATCCCAATCTCTTACCCCACCGAAGTCACGTTCAACCCAACGTTCACTAATATACTTCTTAATATTCTTCTTATGAGCATCAGTAATCCTCATAGAGGAATTCTCAGTAAAAGAGAATCCGCATTTAGGGCACACTCTTACGACATAGTAATCCGGATTATCATTCTTATAGTATGCACAGAAATCGGCATCTGTATGGATGGCTTTTTTGAAGCTAGGTCTAACACGAGAAGTCTTAAACTCATGTTCACAATGTAAACAGGTAACTTTGATTAAGTAAAGCGGTTCCAGGGTACTCACTTTTTCTACATCCTTTCGTATGCGAATAATTTCAATGTTGTGACTCTATGATGGCGTATTTACGAAATGATGCGCTGGACCAGAAAGACGATTTAACACAAATCCTCTTAGAGGCTCGTCGATCCCAATTTCAATTAACGCTTCACTCATACAATTGAGCCAAGCTTGACTGTGTTCTTTGGTAATAGGAAAGGGTAAATGCCTTGCTCTCATCATAGGATGTCCATACTCGTCAGAATACAGGGATGGACCACCAAAAAATTGACTTAAGAACATATACTGTTTGTCCATAATCGGATGAATATCTTCTGGGAACAGGGGGCTCAATAACGGATCATTCTGTACCTTCGGATAGAAAGCTTCTACCAAGGCACGCAAGCCATCTGGCCCACCAATATTGTCATAAATACTTTGATTAGAATTCACTAAGAAGTCACCCACCTTTATTTCATATATATAACTGTACTATAGTATACCTTATATCTTGGATGATTTACCATTAGATACATCATCTATGTATTTCACAAAGAAGGTGCCAAACAGAAATCTGTTTAGCACCTTTAGGTTAAGTTAGTAACTACTCCAATCCTCTTCCCCCGAATGAATCAAAGAGGCTCTGATCACATACACGAAAGCACAGACGAGAATACCCGTAATCACACCCACAGTTCCATCACTCCATTCTTATCATATACGGCATTGGAAGATAAGCTTTAATATAGTTATTTTATCATAGTTAATCTGAAAAAACACGCAGTAATGTAAACGCTTACCTAAATTAAGTAGTCATGTTTGTCCACTCCCTGACATAAAACTAGGTATAACGGGTTGAATTCGCTTGAAGTTGGATTAGGTCAGGAGGCGCAGATGATGCGTATCAAAAATTATGGAATCCTTGTTATAATCATCTTATTAATAGGAATTCTATCACTCATGGTTGTGTATCCAGTCGCTTATCTAGATGCAAGTATCAGGGGATTAGCGATTTGGTGGGACGTATTATTCCCATCACTATTCCCATTCTTTATTATATCTGAAGTGTTATTGGGTATTGGTGTTGTACATTTAATAGGAACATTACTTGACCCCATTATGAGACCCGTCTTTCGAATTCCTGGAAGTGGCGGTTTCGTGGCTGCGATGGGTTATGTTTCTGGTTATCCAATCGGGGCGAAATTAACAGCACAATTATGGGAACAAAAAATGATTAATCGAGATGAAGGAGAGCGTTTGGTTGCCTTCACAACATCTTCTGATCCGATCTTCCTCATTGGAGCTGTTTCCATCGGCTTTTTTCATAACCAATTGATTGTTCCCGTATTGGCAATTGCTCATTATGGAGGAGGATTGCTCGTAGGGATTCTTATGCGATTTCATGGTGCAAGATCAACAACATCTACGAAAGATACCTCTGCTAAACATCCTAAACGACAGGGTAACCGATTGAAGGAAGCCCTTCATGCCATGCATACAGCACGAATGAATGACGGAAGAAATCTATTGGAACTGTTACAACAAGCGATACAATCATCACTGCACCTCATTATTGTTGTGGGCGGACTCGTTGTTTTCTTTTCTGTATTCCTTGAATTACTTACGCAAGTAGGGATCATGAAATGGTTGTATGTATTTATTGAGCAAATATTAGCTTTGTGCGGTCTACCTACTGCTCTCTCTACATCCTTTGTGGGCGGAATCTTTGAAGTTACACTAGGAGCTCGCTTTGCTGGTGATCCGACAAGCATGATACCGTTATCCTTCAAAGTGACTGCTGCTGCTTTTATTCTCTCCTGGGGTGGTCTATCTGTCCATGCACAAATTGCAAGTATTCTTCATTCCACCAACATTAGATATTGGCCATTCCTCATTGCACGTTTAGCACACGGAATCTTCTCTGCTTGTATCGTGTTATTACTATGGGAGCCACTAGCTGGACATTTGGAGTCACAGCAAACGATGATTCCCCTAGTCATAGACCCACAAGAGGTCTTGACTAGTATATTTCCTCAAAGTTATATGTATGTGATCTGTATTTTCATTGTATTACTCATTAGCATTGTTATACTTTCTGCTGTTTATCATTATATAAAGTCTGTGTGGGCCTATATAATGTGTACTGTTAGCAAATGAATAGTTGTGTTCTGTCCTAATATTGATTATGATCGATATAAACTCATGATAAAGGAGCTTATCACCCTTGAGATACTATGTTCTGGACCGTGGGGATCACTTATCTGTTGATTTAGCAGATCAATTCCATACACTTGCGGCACAGCGTAATTTTGAATTAGATGCCGTATCGCCGGAAATTGTAATTTCTATTGGTGGGGACGGCACCATGTTGCACGCCTTTCATACTTTTAGAGAACATATCCCTAACATTGCCTTTGTTGGCGTACATACAGGCCATCTTGGATTTTACTCAGATTGGAAATCAGATGAACTAGCTGAATTAGTTGAACTTATGAGTCATAATCAATTATGTATGACCAACTCTGCACGTATTGTTAAATATCCGCTCATTGAGCTTACTATTCATCAAGAATCTGGGACAAGTACACATTTAGCCCTAAATGAATTCACACTCAAAGGTGTATACGCCACGCTCGTCGCTCAAATCGACATCAATGATGTTGCATTCGAAATGTTCAGAGGTGATGGTATTTGTGTCTCCACGCCTTCAGGAAGTACAGCCTATAATAAGAGCCTTGGCGGAGCCATGATTCATCCATCCATTGAAGCTATACAAATTACGGAGATAGCCTCCATAAATAACCGAGTTTATCGAACAATGGGTGCCCCTTTACTACTCCCAAGTCACCATAAGTGCGATATTATACCTAGTTCAGATCAGCGTTTGCTTATAACCATTGATCACATTACCATTCCTGTTGAAGATTTAATATCTATCAGCTGTAAAGTATCTGAACACAAAATCAGCTTTGCTCGTTATCGACCATATCCATTCTGGAATCGTGTACGTTCAGCCTTTTTACGATAAGTATTTCTTGTATGCGCAGATGCACAAAAGCAGCCCTTTACTCAAGGGCTGCTTTTGTCTTTTCTATTTCTTTGGGTTGCGGTTCACGGTTCTTCTGAAGAACAAAGTACGCACAACCGAAATTACAGTATTCATTAATATAATCAACCATACTTGAGAATGCTGATTCCTTCGTAGCTTTTGGATGGCTGTCTTTATAGAATCCTTTCAATCGCAACTGACTGTAACCCCAGTCACCAATAATATAATCGTATCTTTCTAACACATCACTATATCGATCTTGGAAGGCGTCTTCATTCCAACCACTTTTATGATCTTTTAATATGTCATATCTTTTTCCATCGCCAACAATCACAAAGAATCCCCCTGCCTTTCCTATCCTAATGAACTTCCTTAGAGCTGTTGCCTAGCTGATTTCACTTGTTCATGGGCGCGATAAGAACTACGCACAAGTGGTGCAGATTCAACATGACTGAAGCCCCTTTTCAATCCTTCTACTTTTAACGTTGCGAAATCTTCTGGCGGGATATACTTCACTACGTCTAGATGCTTTTGTGAAGGTTGTAGATACTGCCCTAGTGTCAGTATATTACAATCAACTGCTCTCAAATCATCCATCGCCTTTAATATTTCATCCCATTCTTCCCCAAGCCCCAGCATAATACTTGATTTCGTTGGGATGTCTGGCATCCACTTTTTCGCATCACGTAATAGATCCAAAGATCTACTATACTTGGCCTTCGCACGAACGCGGTCCGATAGACGCTCTACGGTCTCTATATTGTGATTCAAGATATCAGGTTTAGCTTCCATCACCAGCCGTAGCGCCTCGGGATTCCCTAGAAAATCTGGAATCAACACTTCTACACTACAAAGGGGTAACCGTTTTCGAACAGCATGGATTGTGGCTACGAAGATAGAAGCTCCGCCATCTTGTAAATCATCACGCGCTACGCTTGTAATGACACAATGTTGAAGATTCATACTCTCAGCAGCCTCGGCGACACGTTCTGGCTCTTCTAAATCTAATTCTGTAGGCATTCCTGTATTTACTGCACAAAAACGACAAGCGCGTGTACATATATCACCTAGAATCATAAATGTTGCGGTACGGTTAGCCCAGCATTCATAAATATTAGGACATCGTGCTTCTTCACATACCGTATGAAGTGTCTTTGCTCGCATCATGTTCTTGATTTCTTGGTAGTTATCACCCGTTGTTAATTTGATTCGAATCCAATCTGGTTTAGGTTCTTTCGTGGTACTTCTCGACAATTCAATATACCACCTTTCATACCCTGTTTTATCCTATCAATTTTCTTAGTATATCATGAATTTCTGTCCATTACCTTGTTTTTACACCTAAAAAATACTTTGGATAAAAACAAACAAATTGATTAAACCTAAGGCAAGACATTGTAAGTCATTTGTTTAGTCATTCACCGTTCTTATTAAACCATCAGGAGGTCAGCAAGTGATCACTCTTAGGCAAAAGAATAATAATGTTATACGTCGTTTGGTTTGCATATGTATTTCTACCATACTAACCGTGTGCTACTACACACCTATACATGCTTCTGAAGTGCCGCAGACATCAAAAGGAACCGATAATCTACAGAAAGATGATGTCTATTCATTACGTCGAAACCTCTATGACAAGATCAGTATCGTCACGCAAATTCCATGGAATCGCATGGCTGCCATAGATCAATATGAACGAACTTTAACGAAGGCTCATCCCAAAAGTCGTGCGCATCCTGCGCGTCTTAGTGGCATATATATTACCCCTACAGCTTGGTCTGGTGCTCTCAATCCTAATTCCAATGATGATAACCCATTATCTATATCCCTCTTTGGTGGCATAGGTAGAGATGGATCGGGCGACCAGGTTGCAGATATCAATAACGACATGGATGTTCTATATAGCATGGCTAGTCATCTTCTTAAATACGGTCAATCACAGAATGATTTCAGCATTGCGGTATGGGAATACTATAACAATAGCCGTGCTGTCCAACGTATATTACAATTCTCCAAACTATATGATAAATATAGCCCTTCTGAATTAAATCGACACACATTTCCTCTTCCCATTACTAGTCACTATTCTTACCGTAGTACTTGGGGGACTGGGCGCAATTGGGGTGGCTTTCGTATTCATGAAGGAACAGATCTATTTGCAGGTTATGGTGTTCCCGTTCGTAGTACAAGCTATGGAGTTGTTGAATTAAAAGGCTGGAATTCTTATGGTGGATGGCGAATTGGTATACGGGATATTAACAATCAATATCATTATTATGCACATCTTATGGGATATGAAAAAAGTCTGAAAGCAGGGGATATGGTAATCTCCGGACAAGTCATTGGCTATGTAGGTAGTTCAGGTTATGGTAAACCTGGTACACAAGGTAAATTCCCTCCACACCTTCACTATGGAATCTATCGCGATAGCGGACTCATGGAATGGTCCTTTGATCCATATCCGCTTCTTCATCAGTGGGAATTAGGGGAACGAAAATCTCGAAAGAAAAAGAAGTAGTGTTTGTTGTCCTTATTAAGGATGTTCCATATCAGATGCTTTGGGGGTAGCCGTCATTGGATTCTGTATTTTAACATCCTCGGATTGGTCCCCCGCACCTAATGGAATAGAAATGTTTGGTGCACTCTCTCCATTTCCACCCACAGGTTGACCTTTCGAATTATAATAATACATAGGCACATCTCCTACCACAAGCAGATAAGATATCGGAATTTCTGTGTCGATTACCTCGTGTTCCATATCGAATGGAATAACGACAGCGACATCTACACTGACATGAATATATACTTCAACTAGAATCATATTAATACCGGCATCATGCTGTCTTGTTGATAATTCAACTTTCGCTGCTCCCTGCGGTTCTACACGCACCGGAATTCCAGGCCCGAAAGAGGCTAGCATCGGGCTACCCAGAGCCATTCCAACAGGAATCTGTTCTGATAATTGATGTACATTATTTAATGTATCTTGAACAACATTAAATGTATTAGAGGTTATTCTCATATGTTCCGTATAATTCAACATAAATCCAGCAACTTTACCCGACTTATCCATCTTCCAATTCACAAGCTCATCGTAATCTTGTCCCTGTGAGACTTGAGAACTGATTGCCTGATTGATTGCCTCCGTAGCTAACTGTTTCACTCTAATCTTTGCCAAATGCATAATGGGTGGCTTCAGATTATGATCTATATACGCAAATCCTTGAATCAATATAATGAAACAGATAAGCATTCCTACAAGCCATAATCTTCGTCTACTGCCTGGTTTACTACTGGACTGGCTACGCCACTTCGTCCTTCTTCTCATCGTCAACCTCCAATGCAAAGAACATGTCTTTATAGAAGCATATGAATGGGTATATCAAAAAAGAAGGCAAAGAACATCTCATCAGGTCATTTACCCCATGAATGTTCTTTGCCTTTATCTTGTTACATGTTTACTTTGCTTCTGCAATAGCTTTAGTTGCATGTTCACCACTTAAGCGACCACTAGTTAACGCATACTGAACCGCGCTACCTGTCATGTAGACTTGATTGTAAAGATAACGATTCGCCGCTTCTCCACCTGCATAAAGATTGTTAATGATGGAGCCATCCGCTTTTAGAACACGATAATTCTCGTCGATCTTCACTCCACCAAAAGTACCCATTGTTCTCGGATAATTTTTCACTGCATAGAATGGTCCTTTGTTAACAGGAACAAGTGTTGTAGCTTCTTTACCAAAAGCATCTTTTCCTGAGGTCACTCCCGCATTGAAAGTATCCATTGTTTGTACGAATTGATCTCCCGTAATCTTCATCGCAGCGGCTAATTCTGCAAAGGAATTACCTACAGCAATTTCATCACTAGGAAGATTAGCCTCAAGCGTTGTAATTGTTTTGGCATTCGCATCACTTGAATCTAAGACCATCCATACTTGTTCGTTAACAGCCACTTTATTCGTTACGATAGCGTAATGACTATTTTCATTCATAAAGCGCTCGCCTTTTTCATTGATATAGACTTTTGTAGTATCCCATTCAACTGCCGCTAATCCAGGAATACGAGCTGTCATACCTAGTCCGATAATCCATGGATCTTCATATAACTCCGCGCCTAATTTCTCTGCCATGACAATTCCGTCACCTGTACTACCAGCAGAAGCTGCGCTGATGTCCATATTCTTAACGAAATCTGGTAAGAAACGATTCATTAATTCCTCACTCTTAGCGAATCCTCCAGATGCGATAATTACCTTTTTGGCATGAATGATAAGCTTTCCTTCTGCATTCGTAGCAACTACACCAACTACATTACCTTGATCATCCGTCATTAATTCCGTAGCCGTTGTCTCTGTTAGAATATCAACACCATTATCATTTAGTGTCTTTTCCATATTTGCAATGATGGATGCGCCACTTTTCTCAGGGAAATGTAGACGTACTACAGGGTCTACACCATATCCTTCAACGGATCTATACGTGTGATTCATATTATCAACTAACCAATGCGTAGTATCTACTGCATCATTCATAAATGTCTTTACACGATCATAATCTGGATATTCACTATCTGGATTACTCGTACTTTGGCGTTCTTTCCACAGCTTCTCCCATGCTGCAGGTGAGTCTTCCACTCCAAGCTCCTTTTGGAAGCGACTTCCTGTTGCAGCAATTGCACCGCCAGATAGACTTGTAGAACCACCTAATGTAGCTAATTTCTCTAGAACAACGACCTTTGCACCATTCTCAAAAGCTGAACCAGCGGCAGCAAGCCCTGTTCCTCCTCCACCAATAACAACGACATCCGTAGTTATTTCGGTTTCCTTCTGTTCTATATCATCCTTAATAACAGCTACCTTTAGAGCAGCTACATCTCCTCCAGCTTGCTTCACACAATCTTCAACCGCAGCAAGAATCGCATTGGATGAATGGGTCGCACCTGATACAACATCAACAGCCAATGTCTGTCCTTCAACAATTTGCTGAGGAATCCGTTCAAATGGCGTATTACTAAGACCTTCCGTTTCAGTCTGTTCTTTCACCTTTACCGAAACAATTGAATAATCATCAAACACAACTTCTACCGTCACATCACCATTGTTACCCTCAGCCTTCGCTGTGTACGTACCTGCTGTATAAATCGCCGCCGCTTTAGTTACATTCGAATCTGATTTCCCATCATTATTCGTCTTCGAACAAGCAACTAAACTTAGCATTAACATAAATGCCAACAGCACAATACTAACCTTCTTCATTCTTGTTTTCATTGTTATTCCCCCTTGATGTATACAACCTTAATCATATAATTAGTATCTTATATGGTGGGGTCATCACCATGTCAACATGACATTGTGAAATTTTGCACATATAAAAATGCTAATATGTTGATTACATGGGGTCAACCCAATGTTTTATAAAACCATATTTCTTTTCCGCTCATGATGCTTTTCTGAGAATACGATGTCTAAATTCGCCTTCTTCTTGCCCACATACAGTGTCAAAAATTGTTCCGCATCATTTAACTCAAGATATTCGTTTTTCTCAATAACCGGACCTATATCTGTCACATCTAATTCCATTAGATCTAATCTTTCCATTTTCTCAAGCATTGTATTTCTAGAATAAGCATCTCTTAATTCAATAGGTATACGCATAAAATCTCTACATTTGGTACCTAGATTGAAATAGGATCCCGCCCATACACCCCCGGGTTTAAGAAGTGGAGATACATCTTCCAGTAATGATTGGTTGGTTGATTTGGTATATGCTCTGCTTAATCCATGATCGATCATAATATCTATCGTAGATTGTGCTAACGGTAATCGGTCTACATCACAACAGAAAAAGATAAATTCATGATGTTCATGCTGGAGCATTAGGTTCCTTCTAATATTAGCTATTCTTTCTTTATCCTGACAATTCAGAATATAGGTACACTGGTTGGGTAAGTAATCGATATACTGCATCAGGAATCTACCCACACAATGGTCTAATTCCAATATATACTTAGGCTTATTCCCGTAATTCTGTAAGTAATCTATCAATGTGGTTATACCGTTATACATAAAGTTAATATATTTAGCTGAGGTCACCTCTAGGAATGCTGTCTTCGTAGGAGCTCCCTTTTTGTTATTCGTTACTGTTCTATCTATGTATATTCCTTTTTCAATAACTGCAGCGTAACCACATGAACACTGAATATCAGCCTCTAAGATCATATTGCGTTCTATATTGCCATTACTGAAATCTAACGATTCGAAACAACAAGGACAACGTAATATAGCTATGGAGGATATCGGAAAACCTAAACTCCTCTGTTTACTTTTTCCGGCCGCTTTTAGATTATCTATTCTGTCTGTTAATAAGGACTCTATGTTTTGATACTTTTGTTGCTCTTGGATGACATAATCCTTCTTTCTTTCTAACAAAGCTATATAAAACGTTATATATTCGGCTGTTTTATCCCCTTCAAGACGATGAAAGCATAGAATTTCCTGTATTTCGGTTAATGAAAAGTCTAATTGTTTCAGCCTAACGATTTCTTGGATATCCCGGCTATCTTCGTCCGTAAATCTATATTGACAACCCTGCTTCTCAACAACTAATAGCCCCATATCTACATAATGGCGTATCGTATCTTGTGTTACTTTATTCCTTCTTGAGAATTCACCAATTTTCATATCTCATCACCCCTTTATGTGTCATTATTCATGACTACTACTATCTTATAAAAGTAAACGAATATAATTAGTGAATTATATCACAATGTGTCTTATAACTATTATATACTATCGACCACTTATTGCTTGGTAACCATTAGATTACCAAGCTGTACAAGTATTCGTCCCATGCACTATAGGTTATAATATCCGCAAGTTAATCTCGATTTACAGTAACTAGTCCATATTTAATTTTGATTCGATCTAACTTTTCGATCATTGCCTGCGAAATAAAGAAAAGGAACACTACGGTAGCTATGGCATGCACCATATCGAACCAGAACGCTGAGATATATGTCGTCATCAAAGCTTTCCATGAGAACTCTGATGTGAACATAAGAAGCGAACCAATATTAATGATACCACCGTATATGACAAAAGTAGTCAGCCCACCGAACAAACACAAAGATAGTTTGGTTCGCTTCAGTAGCCCTTTCTCATATAATATATCTGCCACGTTATGATTTTGTTTCTTCTCATTCGGTTCATCTTCCTCTCACTCCAACGTAATCATCAGTCAGTGTTATATAACAACAAAACACTCAACACGGAAACGCTTAGGAAGTCTTCAGAGCAAATAGCACAACCGTTGCACTATTTAATACTTCTCCATCGTTCATAGAGTGAATGGTTATCATTACACATAATATCTTTGTCTCATCGCCTCAAACATAAGAATGGAGGAAGCCATGCCCACATTCAAAGATTCAGCTTGTCCTCGCATAGGAATAATCAATCTTTCATCGACTAGTTGCTCTACTTGATCAGACACACCTTTGGCTTCATTACCCACAACTAACCATGTTGATAAAAATGCGAAATTATATTCATAACATGTACTGGTTGCCTGTAAGCTAGTACTAATCAATTTAGCACCGTTCTGCTTCGCTTGGGGAAGAATATCGAGCAAGTTCCCCTCCACTACAGGTAGATGAAAAAAAGATCCCATCGTGGATCGAATCGTCTTAGGATTATACATATCAGCACATCCATGACCTATAATTACACCATCTGCACCTGCGGCATCTGCACTACGAATGATTGTCCCTACATTGCCAGGATCTTGAACACCGTCTAAGACCATCACTAGACTATTCCGAATAGCTAGTAACAGATCTAGGTTCATTGTCCTTTTACGAATAACGGCGAATATCGGTTGTGGAGTAATCGTATCTGTACATTTCCCAATCACCGCTGCGGTTGCAGCAATCCATTCCATATCATAACTATCTATTGATTTCAACTGCACAGGCACACCTTTTGCACCATCATATACGATACATTCAATATCAGCTTTAGCCTTCAAGGCTTCTTCGACAAGATGAACGCCTTCAACTATATATTTGTGATCCCGATCTCGATGCTTCTTTTCTAACAATTGGGCCCATTCTTTTACCCTTACATTGTTTACCGATGTGATATCCATCTTTATCTCTTCCTTATCCTGAACCCACAATTATTTATTAAATGCTTGTTCTAGTTTATTCAAATCATCTTTTTGTCCCAATATCACAAGGACATCTTCTTCTCTTAAAAGTTCATTGGCATTCGGGGAAATGTTCATCTTAGTACCTGTTTTGATCGCCATCACGTTACATCCAAAACGGGCTCTCAGTTCTAGTTCTTTAAGGTTCTTACCAAGCATATGAGACGATGTTTTCATCTCGACAATACTATAATCATCAGATAGCTCAATATAATCTAGAATATTAGGTGACGTTAAATGATGAGCCACACGAAGCCCCATATCCCGCTCTGGGAATATCACTTTATCCGCACCAATCTTTTGCAATACTTTCCCATGAAGTTCATTCTGGGCTTTCACAATTAAAGTAGCTATACCCATATCCTTCAGTATAAGCGTCGTGAGAATGCTGGATTGTATATCTTGACCAATAGCAACAACAACGACTTCGAAATTCCGAATACCGAGTGCACGTAAGGCATCTTCATCCGTTGAATTAGCAGATACGGCATGAGTGACTATATTAGAAATTTCCTGAATTCGTTGTTCATTGGAATCAATAGCTAATACGTCATATCCCATATCCGTAAGCGCTGTTGCTACGCTTGATCCAAATCTCCCCATACCTATAATAGCATACTGCCTTTTAGCCATTGCTTAACCTCCGATTGTTCAAATATATTCAATAATTATAACACATTGCTACACAAACTTGAATTTGAGAACTACAAGAGGGGAATATTAAAAAGGAATTACACATAGGAGGAGGAAATGAGATGCCAATTGTACTCGACTTACGCCAAGCGATCATTCACAAGGTTCATAATAAGAACGATAGCGAACTTAGGGAAATGATTGAAGGTTCTGTGGATGGCCCAGAAGCAGCATTGCCTGGTCTTGGTGCTATCTTTGAGATGATATGGAAAGATATTGAACACCCTCAGCAAGAAGAATTAATACAAATCGCTCAAAAGCATCTACAATCGGTTACACCTGCACCACTACTCTAAGTTGTCGGTTGATGTCATGAGTATGGAATTTAGTGAACTATATTAAAATCCCTCTAGCCTTTAAAAGGCTAGAGGGATTTTATCGTTGTGTCTATGGAGCCATTTCTAAGAACTTAGCATTCGGGTTTTTCTCCATCGCGGTTCTCATGGCATACTCGTTCTCAAATAATACAACATAGTTTCCTTTTTTATCTTTAACAAGTGTTGAGTTGATTCTGAATTTACTTGCATCCACATTGTCATCAATTAACCATCTTGCGAATTGATATTGCATGCGCTGAAGCTGCACTTCGACACCATATTCGCCCTTCATACGGTATTCAAAGACTTCGAATTGCAACTGGCCTACAACCCCAAGAATCGTATCGTCGAAACTCACCGTCTTGAATACTTGAATGGTTCCTTCTTCCGTCAGCTGGTCAATACCCTTTTGGTATTGCTTATGTTTGAGAGCATTCTTCACTGTAACTTTTGCAAAAATCTCAGGTGAGAATGTCGGAAGTTCTTCGAAGATCATATCACTTTCCTGGCTTAATGAGTCCCCTATCCGGAAAATCCCGGGATCAAATAAACCAATGATATCACCTGGATAGGCTTCTTCTACAATATCTCGATCTTGAGCAAGAAATTGTTGAGGTTGTGACAGCTTAATATCTTTTCCAACCCGGATATGCTTCACGCTCATGCCACGAGTGAATGTACCTGAAACAATACGCAAGAACGCAATTCTATCTCGATGGGCAGGGTTCATATTCGCTTGAATTTTGAATACATAACCTGAGAATTTCTCATTCGTCGGCTCTACAAGACCACCCACACTTTGACGTGGTTCTGGCTTAGGAGCCAGTTCCAAGAAGTTCTCTAAGAAAGTCTGTACGCCGAAGTTATTAATAGCACTCCCAAAGAATAGTGGTGTCAACTCACCGGAGTTTACCTTCTCAAGATCAAATGGATCTCCTGCTACATCAAGAAGTTCTAAATCCTGGCATAGTTGGTCATGTAGATACTCGCCCGCCATCTCACGAATGATGGGATCACGGTAACCAGTTACCTTCTGAACTTTAATAACAGAATGGTCATTTCCTTGAAATAGCTCAACTTGATTCTTCATACGATCATACACACCACATAAATCACGGCCTGTGCCGATAGGCCAGTTCATAGGGATTGATCGGATACCTAAGACTTGTTCTAACTCTTCCATAAGATCAAAAGGGCTTTGACCTTCTCGATCTAACTTATTTATAAACGTAAAGATGGGAATGCCTCGTTTAGCGCATACCTGAAAAAGCTTCACTGTCTGTTGCTCGACACCCTTAGCAACGTCTATTAGCATCACTGCACTATCCGCAGCAGTTAAGGTACGATACGTATCCTCACTGAAATCTTGGTGACCTGGTGTATCTAGAATATTCACGCGGTGTCCATCGTAATCAAATTGCATCACCGAAGAAGTAACCGAGATTCCACGTTGCTTCTCTATTTCCATCCAGTCACTTGTCGCATGCTTGCTCGATTTACGTGATTTGACAGTACCCGCTAAACGAATAGCACCACCAAATAAAAGTAATTTCTCAGTTAAAGTTGTTTTCCCAGCATCTGGATGGGAAATAATCGCAAAAGTTCTACGTTTATCCACTTCCTTCTGCAAAGTTGAGTTTGTTGCTTCGCTCATTTCATAATTCCCTTCATTTCTAAATTCATGTCTACTATTGTACCACATTTTTCACGCAAATCATCCTCATGCCACCTTGCATGAGGATGATTATTTTTAAGAAAGTTTATTTAAGCTTTTGCCAAACCACATTATCTTCATCTTGGCCATTTACAGGCCACCAATGGAAGCCATCCTGTTCAAGAAGCTCTTCTGCTTCCTTAGGCCCCCAAGTCCCTGCTGCATAAGTGCTTAGTTTATCAGGCTCAACTGCCCATGCTTCAGCAATACGGTCTACAAATGACCAAGCTGATGCCACTTCATCCCAACGAGTGAAATAAGTGGATTCACCACGTGCTGCATCATGTAGTAAACGTTCATATGCTTCTGGAGAGTTAATGCCAATCATACAACTTTGACAGAAGTCCATCGCTACCGATTGAATATCAGCTTCAGATCCTGGCTTCTTCGCATTAATCTTGAAGTAAATTCCTTCCATAGGGTTAACACGAATAACCAAGAGGTTCGGTTCAAGCTTATGTTTCTGACCTAGATATACATTCGTTGGCATACTGCGGAACTCAACAACAATCTCAGTTGTCTTTACCGGCAGCCTTTTTCCTGTACGGATATAGAACGGAACACCTGCCCAACGGAAATTGTCGACGAATAAGCGTGTAGCGAAATAGGTCTCTGTATTTGAGTTAGGATTAACCTTGTCCTCATCGCGATAAGCAGGCAACTGCGTATCGCCAATATTGCCTTGAACATATTGTCCACGAATGACATTACGTTCTACTTCTTCAACGGTCAAATAAGGTCTAAGTGAACGAAGTACTTTAACTTTCTCATCTCGGATATCTTCTGCCAACAACCGACTTGGTGGCTCCATCGCTACCATAGCTAATGTCTGAAGCATATGATTCTGTCCCATATCCTTCATAGCACCCGCATTGTCATAATATCCACCGCGCTCTTCAACACCTACAGTTTCACTTAAAGTGATCTGGATATTAGCAATATGTTTATTATTCCATAGCGGTTCAAATAGGGCATTTGAGAATCGAATAACCTCGATATTCTGAACCATTTCTTTCCCAAGATAATGGTCAATCCTATATATTTCTTCTTCTTTAAACACTTGTCGAATTTGCTCATTCAGGATTTCAGCAGACTTCAAATCGTAACCGAAAGGCTTCTCGATCACAAGACGATTCCATCCTTTACCATCAAGCATGCCACCTATTTCTAAATTGGATGAGACACTTCCAAACAATTCTGGTGCCAATGCCAAATAGAACATACGATTACCAGGAATATGATAACGTTCTTCAATTCTCTCTGTTTGTTCCTTTAATTCACGAAATCCATTAATATCATTAATATCTAGAGATTTATATTCAAAATGCTGAGCGAATGTATACCATTCTTCCATATCTTCCGCCTTATATCGACAGAATTCTTGAATGGATTTATAAACGTCTTCCCTAAATTCCTCTTGGGTTCTTGGTCGGCGTGCAATTCCAATCACTGCAAAATCCTCTGCCAATTTGCCTTCACGATACAAACTATATATAGCAGGGAACAGTTTTCTCCTAGCTAAATCACCAGTTGCTCCAAAAAGAAAAAATACTGCATTCGGGTTCTGTAATTCTTCAAGATTTAAGTTCTCAGCCATGGCTCCTCATTCTTTCTATGTAATATAGTGTATTTTTATGCATCATATCAGTGTTACATTTTTGTTAATGGTTAAATGATGTGAATTTATTCTAACATATTGTTAACCAGTATGCTATCTTATTCCTGACAAAGTTACTCAGGTTAATGTATAATATGAATATTATTCATTCAGAATTCGATTGTAATCATAGGAAATCCTATCGTTATACGATTCGCTCCTAACGTTTCATCATAATGAACAGCTGTTTGTAAATCTATATATTTGTCACCACTAACTAAGTTAAACCCCAGTCCAGGAACTTGATAAGAGTGACTTAATGTCGTTACATCTTGATAGGTTTCTACCTGACTGTAGTTCATATGGTATTGCAATCTCTTCTCAACCATGTTCATTGTTAACGCAATAGATTGTGCTTCCTTAACATTCCCTTGCAAGGACATATTCCATACAGCATTAATCTTCATTATTTGACATTGTGTTTGAAATCTATCTTGAAAATCTATAATAGTTCTTTGTTCTGTTGAATCGTCGGCTTCTACGGCCAGTATCATATAACTCTTGTCCTTTGAAATCACTTGCCAATACATGGTGATAGTGATTCCGTTCATGGTTGTCAGTGACTTATAGTTGACATGGTCGGTATCATGTGAGACTTGTGGTAACGTTAGTCCCATATGATGTGCTAGCTGTTGTGCTGCTTCTAATGTACTCAAATTGCCATCGTTCATCCATTCACCTTGCCATTTAACAATCACACGATGTGGAGAATCCATCAATTGTTCACCCAGTTGGAGTACACTTGCAAGGCTTGTATTCTCTTCAATACGTTGTGAAGCTTCAGAAGTATTCCATGCTAATCCTATCACACTGATACCTAATATAAATGCTATAAATATCATTTTAATAAACTTGCTTGAAAGTACCATTATGGCATCCTACCTTTCGATTCGAAATCTATGAATCTATTAAATAGAATGTCCAACTCACTATTTTTTATACCTATTCTGCTAAACCATTCTTGTAGGCGTAAATCGCTGCCTGTGTACGGTCATCAACACTTAATTTAGATAAAATATTCGTAACATGAAATTTGACCGTTTTGATGCCTATGATAAGTTCATCAGCAATCTCTTGATTTGACTTACCTTTCGCCATCAAACGCAGTACATCCATTTCTCTATCCGTTAACTCTTTATGTGCCGCCTCTACTTGTGGATGGCGTATACGATTCATCATTTTAGACGCCACTTGGGATTCTAGGACAGATTGACCACGAGCTGCTGCACGAATGGCTTCGGCAATTTCATTTGCACGCGATGTTTTAAGTAAATAACTAAATGCTCCTGCCTCGATCACAGGATACATCATTTCATCATCCAAATAACTCGTCAATACGATAACTTTACATTCGGGGTCCAACTTCAATATTTGTCTGGTAGTCTCTATGCCATCCATACCATCCATAACAAGATCCATTAGCACTACATTAGGTTTATATTCCGTAGCCAATCGGATACCCTCTTCCCCACTACCAGCTTCTCCAACCACTTCTATTCCGTCTTCCGTCCCTAATACTGCTGCAAGGCCTATTCTAACCATCTCATGGTCGTCCACTAACAATACTTTAATCTCCGTATCGGTCTGCATTGTTCTCCACCCCCGTCTCTTCATGTACAATAGGAATTGCAATTTCTATTCTAGTCCCTTTATTTATGGCTGTAATCCATTGAATGGATCCACCAATTTCCATTACGCGTTCTTTCATATTCAATAGACCATATGAAGTCTGCTTCTTATCATCCAGTTCAAATCCAATTCCATCATCTCGGATGACAAGTCGTAAGGTGTCCTGTTTCTGATGAATTCGAATCTCCATCTTGTTTGCTTTGGAATGACGAAGTGTATTAGACATAGCCTCTTGAATAATTCGAAACAAATGATTCTCGATTCCTTTCATTAAATGAATACCCTTATCCATTTCAAAGATGATATCCATAGGAACCTTTACTTTGAATTCATTTACAAGTTCAGTTAACCCTTGTTCTAAAGGCTTTCCTTCTAAATATACTGGGCGTAGATGAAGAAGTAACGCTCGCATCTCCGATTGAGCAACTGCTGACATCTCCTCAATGAGGGTAACCTGCCGCTTCGCCTTATCAAAGTCCTTATCCAGTGTTCTTCCAACGGCTGTTGCCGTCATAGAAATTGCAAACAACTGTTGTGATACAGCATCATGTAATTCCCTAGCTAGTCGCTGTCGTTCTTCAACTATAGCAGATACTCTTGCCTGTTCTGCTAATTCTGCATTATGTGTAGATAATCGTTGAAGTGTTGTTACTTGATCTTCCCATTTCTTACTAATACGTCCGAATTGTTCACCTAACCGTCCTACCTCGTCTTGCCCAAGCATAGGTAATGAACGGGATACGCTCCCTTTTTCCCAGGACAATAACGTTACCCGCAAAAGATCTAATTTGCGCTTCATCCGATAGCTTTGAACAAACCCACTTATTACACCTAATCCAACAGGTACAATTAGGAGTGTACTAACCGTCTTAAACTCAACTTTCCAAGTGTTAAAAGGAGCTAAATAGCCATATGTATATAACAAATAAATAATACTGTGAAGTAATATTAAAGAAATAATAGCTCCTTCACCCATACTTCTAGACAACATGTTGACAGGCTTCTTGGGTTTCACTAGAGGAACCGCTCCTATCTTTAGGTTAATCGTATATCTAAATCTCCTAGTATATAGGACACCACAAACTTAACTTTATATTCACTATCTACATAATTCACTGATTTCCATGTCAAACGATTCATCATGCCGCTATCTTGTTTACCATCGAAATTAATGGATCCAAACAAAACAAAGGCTTCTATTTCAATACCATAATAATCGGGTATATCCATATCCATATCACCCATAATTCCTTGAAACATAATCACGGTTTCCTTATCTTCTGGCATAGCAAGAGACACATCCAAATCACTCTCACCAAGGACATGCCATACACTCATACTTTTCATCACCCATGGCGATTGATCCCAATCAAAATTTGACATAAAGCTCGTCTTTTGCATAAAGTTTTCTTTGATATGGATCTTCTTAGATTTGGCATAGAATAATCCTAATGAGATTAAACATATCGCAACGATAAGGATCAAATGATCCAATAGAATTAGACCGGCACCCACGCTAAGGAGTATGTAACCTTTTTTAATACGGCCATGAAGTATTCTGTATACCCCAAGAACCAATAACAGAAGAGCTACGATAGTTAAGAAGCTAATCCACTTGCCAAAAAGTATTAGTGCACCAAAAGCTATAAGTACAATGGCCATGGTCCTTTTCTTCTTATCCATAGTATTGCCCTCCTTCTATTAGTAATTTGTATGCGTTATGGAGTTGGAAAAGCCATAGCAGTGCGGAATTACACACTGTATGGCTTCCCCTATATAGCATATCATACTATTGTTTATAAAGAGTAATTATTCATTACTTTCAGGCTTTGTTGAAGCTGGTGCATTTAACTTCCCTTTAAGGGCATTTAACTGTTCTTCCACCTTTAGGTTCTTCTCTGCATCTAAAGAGTTCGTGTATCCTGCGTGTACTGAGCGATAAGGAATTTGCATCACATCAGCCTCTGCTTCTAATTGCATGATCTTTTCTTCCATACGATTGAACCCAAGCGATGCACTACCACTTTCAATCGTGTGTAGACTACTCACCTGTGACATCTGCTTCTTTGCTTTTGCCATTTGCGCACGTGATACTAATTCATTACGTTTATTGCGCATTTTATAAAATTCATCTTTCATCTCATGCAACTGTTGTACTAATTCTTTCGCTTGAATCTCGGATTGTACGTATACCTCTTGATACTCAGACTGCTTTTGATCAAAATAAATCTTTTCCTCTAGCAATTTACGTGCAATGTCTTCTTGCCCATTCTTCAAAGCAAGTTCGGCTTGTGTTTCACGTTGTACACCCATCTTCACGGCTTCTTCTACACGTTGCTTCATACGACGTTCATTAGCCATCTGTTTCGCTACAGTAACCTCAGCTTCGTGAATCTCTGCTTCCATGTCACGTAAATACTGGTTCAACATCACAATTGGATCCTCTACTTTATCTAATACCTCATTAACCGACGCCTTTGTCATATCTTTAATTCTTTTGAATACTCCCATATCTTACACTTCTCCCTTCTCGTACTTAGATAATTTAGCTTTTAATTCTTCGACTTCTTTCTTTAGAGCCTTCTTCTCGATATCTTTCATCATGTCATCTAGGTTAGACTCTGTATTTGAGAATGCACCTGGATTGGAGTTGTTATATTGTGAACCAGAACCGTTATGAAATGAGCCACCATAATTCTGATTAGGAGCACCATACACATGTTGACTATGGTTAGGACTCCCATTACCAAACTGATTAAATGGGGGTGCATACTCTTTCGGAATGACTAAAGATGCAATGAAATAAATGACGAGTGAAGTACCACTTGTAAACGGGATACTAATCAATAAAATAATTCTTAGTAGTGTTGTATCCATTCCCCATATTTCTGATAGTCCACCACATAAACCTGTAATCATTTTATTACGTGAGGAACGATATAATTTACTCATGAAGTTACTCCTTTCCATTATCTTTCAGTTTCTTTTTCAATTTAGCCATCTCTTGTTCCAAAATTGCAGATACCGAAACACTCGCTTGATCCAAGAATTGTTGCCCGGACTTTCTGAGTTCACGTAAACTGCGAGCTTCAAATTCCCTATCTGTCATGTTATCTTCTAACCGATTGAACATTCTAGGAATATCTTTTCCACCGAATTCACCCATGCGTTGATTCATTCGTTGTTGTATTCTTAAATTCTCCATACGTGCAGCGTAATACTGACGTTTACTGTATACTGACTGATATTCCATCTTGAGCTCATTCATTTGAGTCTCTAACTCATGGAGTGACAACCTAGTCTCATCTAATAATTCTCCATATTGCTGAACTTTCTCTTCATGAATAATTTTCTCTTGAAGTGCTAATTTGGCTAGATCATCTTCACCAGCTTTTAACGCCATCAGTGCTTGTTCTTCACGTTTATCTCTCATCGTGGTGGCTTGATCAACTTGTTGTTTCAACTGCTTCGTGTGCGTTGCAACCTGTTGATATAACTTCTCAACCTCTCTAATATCATCCCGTGTAGCTATAAGGAACTGATCAATTAACTTAACCGGATCTTGCGCTTGCTCCAGACGCTCATTTAGTGTTGCAACTGTGATATCTCTCATGCGACGAAAAACACTCATATTCTTCTACTCCCTCCTTAAACAATTCTTAATGGTGGTGGCTAGAATCTTCTCCCCCTATTGTTAAGAAGTGAAATTCCAATCACAATGACGATAATTCCTAGTACGGGTCCGATAAGCCAAGATAATTTAGCTATCAAGGAAAGAATACCAATCGTTAATATAATCCAACCTATTAATACTCTTCCACTACGAACACCGTAATAACCAAGAGCAATTAGAACGATTGGAAATACTAATCCCAATAACCTACCAAGCAAAGGACCAAAAATCCCAAGAAGCATCAACGCCCCAATGATAATTAGAAATACCGCAAAACCTTTTCGCTTCTTTTGATCCATCCATACTCACCACCCTTCATCTCTTTTCCTTATGTACTTATTGTAGGTCTAATCTTGATTTTTCAAAACAGACCACAGACGGTTTTTCATACTAGACCTAAGGCGGGGAACTTTATCGTCTTAGGTCGGATAAACACAAAAAAGGGTTATATCATTGCTTACTAAAGCAATGATATAACCCTTTTTTCTATATACCGATGGCCGGACTCGAACCGGCAAGCCTCGCGGCACCGCATTTTGAGTGCGGCGTGTCTGCCAATTCCACCACATCGGCTAATTGATGGTAATAACAATGGTGCGCCCTAAGAGATTCGAACTCCTGGCCTTTTGATTCGTAGTCAAACGCTCTATCCAGCTGAGCTAAGGGCGCGTACAAATAATTTTAAATGGTGCGGAAGACCAGACTTGAACTGGTATGATAGTAACCTATCGCAGGATTTTAAGTCCTGTGCGTCTGCCGATTCCGCCACTCCCGCAAAACTAATGAAGGCGCCACCCAGATTTGAACTGGGGATAAAGCTTTTGCAGAGCTGTGCCTTACCACTTGGCTATGGCGCCATAAAATAAAAATGGAGCGGACGACGGGAATCGAACCCGCGACCCTCGCCTTGGCAAGGCGATGCTCTACCGCTGAGCCACGTCCGCAAGATAATGGCTGGGGGTATAGGATTTGAACCTATGCATGACGGAGTCAAAGTCCGTTGCCTTACCGCTTGGCTAACCCCCAACATTTATATAAAAAAGGGCGACCGATGGGTCTCGAACCCACGAATGCCGGAACCACAATCCGGTGCGTTAACCACTTCGCCACGACCGCCATAATAAAAATACTAACTTATCAAACACATAATACGACTAACTACAAAAAAATGGGGCGACCGATGGGTCTCGAACCCACGAATGCCGGAACCACAATCCGGTGCGTTAACCACTTCGCCACGACCGCCATACAAGAATGAAATTAGTTTCTTTTGGCAGGGGCAGCAGGAATTGAACCCACACTAACGGTTTTGGAGACCGTTGTTCTACCCTTAAACTATGCCCCTATAAAAGAAATGGTGGAGGATGATGGATTCGAACCACCGAACTCGATGAGAGCAGATTTACAGTCTGCCGTGTTTAGCCACTTCACTAATCCTCCATATGGTGCCGTCGAGAGGACTTGAACCCCCAACCTACTGATTACAAGTCAGTTGCTCTACCAGTTGAGCTACAACGGCGCACCTAAAACAAACGCTAACATAAAATGGTGGCTCAGAACGGAATCGAACCGCCGACACAAGGATTTTCAGTCCTTTGCTCTACCGACTGAGCTACTGAGCCAAACAATAATCAATAATGGCGGAACCGACGGGATTCGAACCCGCGATCTCCTGCGTGACAGGCAGGCA
>NZ_JBITNB010000032.1:0-37366 GCF_054373195.1 Paenibacillus sp. CMAA1364
TGTAGTAGTAGAAGTTTTTATTTTTTCTACTGTCTACTATGATGGGAGCATATCATAATCTACCTCTGGACAGCTTTTTTTGTTGAAAGTGGATTTAAGAAGGTGATTTCATTGCATTCTTGCTTCGTTCCTTTGATGAAGTCGCAAGCGATTTCTTGCGAATCTGATAGATGACGATCACAAGTATGATGATGCATAACCCACAGAAGAACCATAATGAATATGCTTCGACAAGTTCGAACACGACAGACCATTGTGGACCAAATATTTTACCAAGACCCAAGAAGATTAGAATCCATAATAGTGCACCACTGTATGCATATAGGGCAAATTTACGAAAACAAATAGCATTGATGCCAGCAAAGTAACCCGTGAAATGACGAACACCTGGGATGAAATATCCTATAAAGATAAGACCATGACCATATTTGTTAAACCATATTCTTGTTTTTTCCAAGTGACGAGGTGATAGGAATAACCATGACCCACATTTATTAATGAAGGGTAAGCCTGCCTTTAACCCTATGAAATAAGTAATGGTTATACCTATGGTCGTACCCAAAAAAGATAGAATGAGAAGCCAACCGAAATGAAGGGTGCCTTGATAAGAAAGGAAACCAGCGTATGCCATTGTGGTCTCACCAGGAAAAGGCAACGCAATGAACTCAAGTAATAAACCTATGAATAGCACTAGATATCCATGTTCTCCAAAGAGACTATGAATCCATCGAAGTAACTCCATATCTGATCACACTCCATCTGAATTGCTACACTATATAAATATACTAGTCTTTTTTCATAAACTCCACCATATAATCTATCAGAATCATTGATTTCATAGAAAAGGTGGATGTTAAATTTATGATTAAACCAAGGTATACAACTAATAATGGCAAGTTTTGTTTCGCACTTAAAATGATAGTGTTCGTTATGATGATCTTCCTAGTACAGATGCAACATGTGCCTTATCAACCACTTCATATAAAAGTTACCAATCATTTTGACATGAATAAGTTTTTGGCTTCAACACCAACAAAAGCACAGGCAAAGACGCCACGGATAACCAAAACAGTATATCTTACATTTGATGATGGACCAACTAAATTAACGGGTGACGTCCTTGATATTTTACTAGAATCTAATGTCAAAGGCACATTCTTTGTACTCGGACAACAAGTTCAACGCTATCCGGAATTAATCAACAGAGTAGTGAAAGAGGAACATGTGCTAGGGAATCACTCCTATAATCATGACTATAAAGAATTATATACAGATTTTCCTTTGTTTTGGAGTCAAATCAAACGTACGGAAGAACTCATCCATGGTATTACTGGTATTCGTCCATCCTTGGTAAGGGCGCCTGGAGGAACCGCAGGACATTTTGATGATACCTACTTTAAGCTGCTGAAGCAAGGGGGATATCAAGTCGTTGATTGGAATGTAGATAGTGGTGATTCGAAACGACGGGGCGTCAAAGCGGATGAGATCTTCAAAGGAGCCACATCGCAGGTCAATAGTGATCAAGTCATTGTGTTGATGCATGATGGAGGTGGACACGAAGAAACGATAAAGGCACTTCCTCGCATTATTTCTTATTATAAGGAACGGGGATATCAATTTGATGTGTTGTCACCTGAACTTGATCCAATTCAATTCAATGTAACGAAGAGTGCCAAATCTCTAAGTCGTCCAGAGCCTAGTCAGATGTGGACTGATACTCATGTAATTCCTAATCAGAATAAGTTATCTTCCGATAAACGATTAGTGTTAGAAATGGATCGAGTACAAACAGAATTCCAAAAAGGGGAATACCTAGTCTCCGAAGGAAGAATTATGGTTCCACTTCGAGAAATGATGAGTAAATTAGGGGTACAAGTGCAATGGGATGGGAAGAGAAAGACAGTCAGTATGAATAAGGGAATGGAATCTATCAAACTTGATGCCTCCACAGGTCAATGGATTAGCAGTCATCGTATATCACAACAAGTCGAACGTACGATGAGTGTGCCTGTTGAGATAAAAGGGGATACACTGTGGGTTCCACTTAGACAATTACTTGAAGCTACAGGGAATTCTGCGATATCTGTAAGTTCTGATCATGAAGAATGGCGAGTAATAACAACAACCAATATCAGAATAAGTTATATGGGTCCCAACCTGAATCTATGGAAATAATATATAGGATGTCTATCTTCCTTCTAACATGGAAATAATAGTGATAGATTTCTTGGAAATCAATCCATGGTGAGAAGTGAGGTTATCTTATTGTATATTCCATCTATGAAACGTAAAGATATTGTACCTGAGTTATTAAATAGTATGATCTCAAGAGTAGGTAAGGTAATGGTTGGTCATGAATCTGGGATAAGGCTTGCTATTATTGCCATGCTTAGTGGTGGTCATATTCTGTTGGAGGATGTACCAGGTGTCGGTAAGACGATGTTAGTTCGAGCATTTGCTGCGTCTATGGGGGGATCCTTTGGGCGTATTCAGTTCACATCTGATCTCATGCCTTCAGATATTACAGGGATGTCTATCTATCATCCGACAAGCAGTCATTTCGAATTCAGACCTGGTCCTATCATGTCTAATGTTGTATTAGCAGATGAAATTAACCGTGCGTCTCCCCGAACACAATCAGCTTTATTAGAGGCTATGGAAGAGAAGAAAGTAACGGTAGATGGAACTACGTATGCATTACCCCGTCCGTTTTTCCTATTCGCAACTCAGAATCCACTGCATTTTGAGGGTACATATCGTTTGCCAGAAGCGCAGCTTGATCGATTTATGATACGACTTCGTCTAGGATATCCTAATCCTAATCAAGAGTTAGAATTGTTATCACGTATGCAGCTGAATCATCCGCTGGAGCAGGTAAGGCCTGTCATGATGATTGAAGAAATGGAGGCCATGCAGCGAGAAGTTAAGATGGTATTCGTAGATGATTCTATCAAACAGTTGCTAGTATCCATTGCCGACGCTTCCCGTAGACATCCAAAACTCCAGCTTGGCATTAGCCCTCGTGGGACACTATCTTGGATGGTTGCCTCTCAAGCTGCAGCGTACATCAATGGAAGAACGTATGTCACGCCAGATGATGTCAAAGAGACCGCGGTTGCTGTGCTTTCTCATCGCATCATGGTGTCGCCTCACATCCTATTAGAAGGTATTATGGCCGATGAGATTGTGCTGGACCTTCTATCTAAAGCGAGTATGTCTCCTAGTCCAAGCCGAAGAGGGAGTACATCATGAAAGATAGAATTCGGGAGTGGTTCATCGTTGTGCTGTGGTCGGTGGCGTTAGTAACATTGTACAACTGGTATGGTGGAGCATCCGTTATGTTTCTAATTCTGTTAAGTGCATCGGTTATTATGGGTGGACTCGTATTGCAACTATTCGGTGCCCATCATATTGAGATGAGTAGACATATACATCCAGCACATCTTACGGTGGGTTCAGAAATTGAGGTGGAAGTGAGCATTCAATTTAGATCTCTTCTTCCTCTTGCATGGATCAGTGTCACAGATGGTTTCACTGAAGGAAGCTATCAACAGCTACTATTCCCTGGTTGGGGTCGATCCTTTACCTATAAATATTATCTTCAGAATGTTCCTAGAGGAATCTTTGCTATTCACCAGTGTCAGGTGGAGTGGGGAGGTTTATTTGGCTTTTTCAAGAAGAGTTATTCCATTTCTTGTGATGAGCGAATCATTGTAATCCCTTTATCTACAACCATATCCTCAGAAGAAGGATGGACAAGTAAGGATGCCGGAATGGGAGAAATGGAAGGATTTCAGCAACGACGATCGATGAACCATTGGGGACAGGAGGTTCGCGATTATACGCAAGGTGATCCACTAAGTGGCGTTCATTGGAAAAGCACTGCTCGGTTGGGTCGATTGCAGGTCCGTCTTCCTGAAGAACAAGTGGACCATCAATGTTGTATTATTCTAGATCCATGTGAAGATAGCTATCTTCTTCCAGATTCTTTATCAGCGGCTGGACATGACGTTGCGAAAGACTCCTTCGAGTGGGCCGTCTCTATTGCTACGGGAATCGTGCAAGAGTCGAACACAACAGGAATGGATGTTGAATTAATATGTGGCGAGAGACACGACAAATCAAGTGCCAGAACAGTCACTTCTCAGTTAACAACGCTTGCTACAGTACAACTGAATGGGACAAGAAGTGTTGTGAATTTAGTAGAGGAAGCGCTCAGCAGGTTAAGTCGTGCAACTAAACTTATTATGATTACAGGGCGTTTGGATCAACATGTCACACGAGCGCTGGCTAACTTTCGACATCAAGGATTTGAGATAGATGTCTATTCGCTACATCCTCTAACGTCTCTAACCATCAATAAGGAATTAGAAGAAGATCAAGTTAGACAAGATATGCTTGCGAACTCACTGATTACTATTGGAGTTAGATTATTTAGGTTAAATGTAGGACTAACCGAGATGAATCGACAGATACAAGCCGCTTCAAGTAAGGAGGTAATGAGCCATGAACATTCGTATTCAGAACATAGACGTCACGAAATATAATAAGCTAGCGATTGAATCTGTTACAATAGATAGTTCTGTACAGCGCGATGGGAACAACGATACCTTTCTTTATCGCTTGTTGCTAACATTACCTCTGATGGGTCTATTTATAAGTTGGTTATATCCTATTCAATCGATCACCAATCAATCGCTAAGTACTTCATTAATTCAAGTATTATATATTCTGAGCGCATTGCTATTACTTACAGGAACATTTCGCTTGACCGTATGGATAGCTATTCCATTGCAATTGATTCTAACAATGGGAACAGGTATGTTTTTTCTCCAACAAGAAAGTCGATTATCAGGAATTACATCGTATGGGGCTCTTCTACAAGATGATGTGATGGCCTTTGTTCAGGGTTGGAGCCTCACGCCAGTTAGTGCTGAGACGCGAACCCTGATTCTAATCATGGGGTGGGGTCTACTTGTTTCAACCGTACAATCCTTAGCGTTTGACAGAAGAACAGTAATGTTGTTTGGTTGTGCTACGGTATTATATTTGTTGAGTCTCGAGGGTTTCTTTGAGATCAATGTATACGCTGAAATCGTCCGATCTGTATTTCTTATTATTGTTCTAGCAGGGTTGCTGTCACTAGCAAGACATGGTGATAAGGCATCCTCTTCATATGCGCTACGTAATGGACGATACGTAATTTGGTTCATTTCTGTAGGCATTGTAGCCGCAGTCGCCGTGAGTATAGCTTGGGTGGGCGGACAGATCATCCAAGTTAGGCCAGCTGATTCATTATCGATAAAAGCCCTAGAGGCATCATTAGATAAATGGACGGGTATCGCGGTAAATCGTGTATCACCCAAGTCGGCTGTAACGGGGTATGGTATGAGTGACAATGATATGGGTGTGCCCTTACGCATGTCAGATGAAATCATGTTCACGGTACGATCACCCAGGGCATCTTATTGGCGTGGAGAATCGTTAGGATATTATAATGGCCGTCGGTGGTCAGAGTCTCAGACCAATTACCAAGCCGTTGATATGGAAGCAGAACTACGAAGAGACATTCCTTCAGCAAGACCAAAGGCAGAACCTATGATTCAGACGATCCGATTTCAATCACCGATGACACAAGAATTCCCTTTGTTTAGTGGAGGAGAGGTTACACGAATTCTAAATATCACAACTACAAGCGGAGACAAACAAGCATATGTATTACATGATGACAAGCTGGGTACGGTGAAATATCCTGCAACTACCGGATCGGGATCTATTCAGGGATATCAGGTTGAAGTCGTACCGCCCATGAGTGATGTACAATCATTACGGACAATTTCTGAGACTGATCCAGACCTAATCACGCAGCATTATCTACAATTGCCCGATGGATTTCCTGAGCGCATTACAGAATTAGGAACACAAATCACATTGAATAAAGACAACCGATATGATCAAGTGCTTGAAATTCAGTCATTTTTGCAAAAAGATTATGCCTATTCTCTCGATACTAAGGTACCGCCAGCGAATCAGGATTTCGTAGATCACTTCTTGTTTACATCAAAAGCAGGTTATTGTAATCACTTCTCCTCAGCCATGATTGTTCTTCTTCGAAGTCAAGGTATCCCGTCTCGATTAGTAAAAGGCTATGCGCCAGGTGAGTTGGCAAAAGATAGTCCAAACACCTATGTCGTTAAAGCGTTAAATGCACATTCTTGGGTAGAAGTATATTTTCCAACGATGGGGTGGATTGCGTTCGACCCAACGCCCGGATTCTCTATGAAAGACATGAGTATACAACCTAACATTGTAGGGGATCATGATGTGCAGAAAGATGATATTCAACCATCCTTAGTGAAGTGGTATTCCAACATAATGAACATCTTCATGAAGAATTTACAATGGATAGGTATAGTGTTGTCCGAAGCGGGATATCGTATATTAGCCTTTCTGATTGTGACGATCTTAATGATGTTAACACTTCTAAGTATTTGGAGGAACCGTAGAGCTATATATCTATGGCGTTTACGTTACATGACGAGAGACTCATTTCCAGCAAAGGAACAGTTGTTGAAGGCAGCCTGGGTCGTGTGGGACGAAGTAGCACGCAGACTAGGTCCGATGCCTAGTGGGATCACGCTTAGTGAATATATTACTTCATTAAAAGATGCTGATTTGCAGGAGGATTTACTTTCTTTTGTCAAAGAGTGGGAGTCGATTGCGTATGGTGAATCATTGCCTAATCGTACATATAGCATCTCATTCTTAGAACAATGCTCACAGCTAGCATATTCCTTACATAAATAACCCGGTTTCCTTTCTTGACGGCATGAATTGTCGTTGCGTATAATTAACATCATTGAATTGAGGAGGCACATAATGAATAAACCAAGTGAAATGATCGTAGTCCTAGATTTCGGAGGACAATATAACCAGCTTATTGCACGCCGTATTCGAGACTTAGGTGTATATAGTGAGTTATTACCATACAACACACCAATAGAGAAGATTAAAGAGCTTTCCCCAAAGGGAATCATATTCTCAGGCGGTCCATCTAGCGTATATGCAGAGGATGCTCCGCATGTAGATCCTGCCATATATGATTTGAATCTGCCAATCTTCGGTATTTGTTACGGAATGCAGCTTATGGCACAACAGTTGAATGGAAAAGTAGAGCGTTCTTCCAAACGGGAGTACGGAAAAGCTGATCTGCAATTCAATTCAGAGACTAAGCTGTTAAAAGGATTGGAATTGAACCAGACGGTATGGATGAGCCATGGTGACCACGTTGTAGAACTTCCAGAAGGATTCCAACTTGATGCCGGAACGGAATCTGCACCGATCGCTGCGATGAGTAATGTGGAGAAGAACATATATGCAGTACAGTTCCATCCAGAGGTTCAACACTCTGTACACGGTAACGAGATGATTCAGAACTTCTTATTTGAAGTGTGCCAATGTGCAGGTGATTGGACGATGGAATCATTCGTTGAAGAAAAGGTACGTGAGATTCGTGAGCTTGTTGGTACAGATAAAGTATTATGCGCACTTAGTGGCGGCGTAGATTCTTCTGTAGTAGCTAGACTTATTCATAGAGCGATTGGTGATCAGTTAACGTGTATGTTTATTGATCATGGTCTACTGCGTAAGGGTGAAGCTGAAAGTGTCATGGAGACTTTTGTCGGCAAATTTGATATGAAAGTGGTTAAGATTGATGCGCGCGATCGATTTATGTCCAAGCTTGCAGGTGTAGAAGATCCGGAGCAGAAACGTAAAATCATCGGTAACGAATTTATCTATGTGTTTGAAGAAGAATCAGGTCAATTTGATGACTTCACTTATCTAGCACAGGGTACCTTGTATACTGATATTGTTGAGAGCGGAACAGCTACAGCACAGACAATCAAATCTCACCATAATGTGGGTGGACTTCCTGAAGATATGAAGTTCAAGTTGATTGAGCCTTTGAACACCTTATTTAAGGATGAAGTTCGTAAGGTGGGCGAAGAATGTGGCCTACCAGAGGAAATCGTATGGCGTCAGCCATTCCCAGGGCCGGGTCTTGCGATTCGTGTTCTAGGAGAAGTAACGGAAGATAAACTTACGATCGTTCGTGATTCAGATTATATTCTACGCGAGGAAATTGCTAAAGCCGGTCTAGATCGCGAAATTTGGCAATACTTCACGGCTCTTCCTAACATGAAGAGTGTAGGCGTCATGGGCGACGCTCGTACCTATTCATATACCGTAGGTATCCGTGCAGTTACCTCCATCGACGGCATGACCGCAGATTGGGCACGTATCCCATGGGATATTCTTGAGAAGATCTCCGTTCGTATCGTGAACGAAGTCGATAATGTCAACCGTATCGTGTACGATATTACGAGTAAGCCACCAGCTACGATTGAGTGGGAATAGTTAGGGGTTCCAACTACTCTAACAACATTAAATGTCTTGTAAAACTCTTATGTGTTTGCAATAATTAGCAAACACATAAGAGTTTTTTTCTAATTCCTAGCGTTAAAAGAAGGTTATGCTCTGAATTTGTCGAACAAACCCCTTTAGGGAATTGGTTTTGGGATAGTCAAGACATCTGAGGATAAGAGGGTAGATTTATGAAACGTATACATCGATTAAAGGCGCCTTTTAAGAAGAATTCCTTTTTGGTTCAGATTTTTATTGGGCTCTCACTTATATCCATCATCATTGTATCTATTATTTCAATAGTCATGTTTTATATGATGAAGAATAAATCGATTGAAGAGATCAATAAGATCAACAGAATGGCATTGCAGAACACAGACACCGTATTTACAAGTTACTTGAAAAGTTTTCAGAACTATTCAATAGAGCTATATCAAAATCCCAATATTCGTAAGGTTATGTTTCTAGATGAATTAGAGTGGGATAGCGGAATGGAGAATGCCGTGACGCATATTCAGAATATATTATCGGTCAATCGCGATATTATGAACTCTGTCTATGTATTAAATAATACCAAAACCATTCTAAGTATTTCTGAGAAGTTTGCAGATTCTGATGCAAACCTTCAATTATTTCAACGTGTTAGTGGCCATCGAGCTGGAGAAAGTCCAATGGTGTGGAACATGAGAGACAAATATAGTGGCAATGATATTAAAACGATGAGCTTCTTCTTTCATCAGGGTGTTCAGGGAAGTCTGGGTGGTGCAGCAGTTATTAATGTTGATTTGGAAGCGCTCTCCAAGACGCTTTTTTCTGAGAAGACCAATAAGAATCAAAAAATGTTTATTGTAGATCGTGCTGGAAATGTTGTTCTCCATAGTGATAAATCTTTGGGTAAGCAGAATATTATGAGTGACTCTTATTTCACTACAATGCTCCATTCTAATAAAAGTTATGATTCCTTCATATTAGGTAGTGAGAATAAAGCAGTCTCTTACTCATACATAACTTCTACGAATGACCGTTATTTTATTGTTTCTGAAATGGAAAGTGTACATACGTTATCAGAAATGGTTAAGACGCGAAACGTTATTGTTATGTCTGGTATGTTAATGTTTATGCTTTCACTATTTGTAGCGGGTATTATTTCTTATTACGTGTATAAACCGTTTGGTCATGTTATCAAAAACATCAGAAGTGTATATCAAGAGGAATCGACCGGGTCTCACCAAGTAGATGAACTTCAACTAGTATCTAATGCATTTACTAGCATAGTTGAACGAAATCATTCATTGGAAAAGGAAAACGATAACCATACTTTTGTTAAAATGTTGAACTCAGATAGAAATGAAGATGCACTATGGATAGAGATCGTTTTCATGAAGACTGGTTCTATTCAGACGCGTGATACACCATACGGGGTTTTTGTTGTTACTATAGATGAATTTGATGATTTCAGTGAGATGAGTAACGTTGAGGCTGTATCGTTTCGAATAGATTCAGTGATCACGCTATTAACAGAGACGATCAATTTACGTGCACAATGCGCTTTGTTTACCGTAGCGGCAGATCAATTGCTATGTATCATTAGCAACCCTCACGTTGAGATCCCTTTAGATAATGCATTTATGTTGGATACAGCCAAGAATGCACAGCAATCTGTTCTTAATATGTTGAATATGGATATCTCAATTGGGATTAGCTCTATAGTGAATAGACCTAGCATGATTATAGAGAAATACAATGAGGCATTGGAAGTGACCAGACACAGAATTGTGGAAGGGACGAGATGGATTGCCGATGCTGAATATTTAAGAACGCTTGAGACTATGGATATTCCCGATAGTGCTGCTAAAGATGTTGTAAATGCGGTAATGCGTGGTGATTACGAACAATATTGTAAGGAGTTAGACCGTGTGGCAACGTACAGTCGAGATTATCATTATTCAAGCATTATTCGATTCTTCTCACATATGTCTTCCTCCATCATGAAATTGTCTCACGATTTACTTGTCGAAGAAACAATAAAAAATAAAACGACTTTCTTTGAGATTTATAAAAAGGTGTCTGAATTTAAAGAATATAGCGAGCTGAAGGCATGGTTCCAAGAATTGTTCCATCAATCCAGTGATGTGATCCAGGATATCCTAAGTAAGAAAACAAAAGATTTCTTGCCGGAGTCCTTAGAATACATTAACCAGTATTATTGTGATCCTTCTATTTCTGTGAATAGTGTGGCAGAAAGGTTGAAAGTCAGCACTTCTTATTTCAGTAAGATGTTTAATGAATCGATGGGTTACACGTTCCCAGAATATGTGAATCATTTGCGTATGGAGAAGGCAAACGAACTATTACAGGATTATCCAGAAATGAATATTACTGATATTTCAACTAAAGTGGGATACAGCAGTAATTCATACTTTACAACGTCATTCAAGAAGAAGTATGGTGTGTCTCCTTCGAAAATGCGACTCCTGCATAAAAGTTAAACTTCTAGATGAATTTATAAAGTTGTTTTTTAACGTCTGGGTTACAGCGATTAGAAGCTGTACTAGACGTTTTTTTTGCTTCTTTTAGTTGGAAAAATTTTGTTGCATATTCATATTTCTCGTTAGTATCCCAAGAAGCATATGTCATAGACCCTTGATATCATTAGGTTTTACTGTGTCGAAACTCAAAATTAACACTGAAAAGCAAAATTGCAATATACAACCTGTAAGCACTTACAATATGATGACGTTATCAATATGGGAGGTGCGAAAGATAGATGAACGACACTAGGGGAGACAACATGAAAACAAAGAAAAAATGGAGTAAATCATTTAAAGAGAATTGGCCATTGTATGTATTAGCTTTGCCAGGTCTAATTGCTTTATTGTTATTTTCTTATCTTCCTATGGCAGGTTTGTATATTGTGTTTGAGAGATATACATATCAAGGTGGGTTATTCGGAAGTGAATTTGTAGGTCTTAAAAACTTCGAATTCTTCTTCTCTAACATGGATAATGCCATTCGAGCGACTAGAAATACAATTGTCGTGAACTTCTTCAATATTATACTTATTACGGTTGTTGCAGTTTCAATGGCGGTCATGATGAATGAAATCAGAAGCAAATGGTTCAAAAAAATTACACAGTCCGTAATGTTCTTTCCACACTTTATATCATGGGTTGTAGTAGGAACGATTGCGATTACATTCCTCGATGAGAAGAAAGGGATCGTAAACGGAACACTTACATCACTAGGATTAGATCCTATAGCGTGGTACTCGAATCCGTGGTTATGGTGGCCATTGCTGATCTTCTTTAGTATTTGGAAAGCAGCAGGCTTTAACTCCATCATTTATTTTGCATCAATAACCGGATTTGATCCTTCTTATTATGAAGCGGCTACGGTAGATGGAGCATCGAAATGGCAACAGATCACCAAAATCACTATTCCATTGTTGATACCTACGATAACTATTTTGTTCTTGTTATCTGTCGGTGGAATCTTAGCAGGAGATATTACACAAATCTTAGGTCTTACGAATTTAAATCCGATGTTACTTGAGACAACAGATAATATTACAACTTTTGTATATCGTACAGCTATTCAAAATGGACAATTCGAATCGGCTTCAGCTGTTCAGTTATATCAGTCTTTAGTTGGTTTCATACTTGTAATGTTCTCCAATTGGATTATCAAACGATATAATGAAGAGTACGCACTCTTTTAGAAATAGAAAGGGAGAGGCTAGAAAATGAACATCGTAAAAAATGACAAACTATTAATTTGGTTCAGCTATATCATAATTATATTGTTCTCCCTAGTGTGCTTGATACCATTTATTATGGTGTTGTCGGCATCGTTGTCGAATGACCAAGAGGTGGCACTACATGGGTTCTCATTTATACCAAGGAATATCACGACATATACGTATGAATTCTTGTTTGCAAGTAAGGGTGCTTTGCTATTAAAAGCTTATGGTATAACCATATTTACAGTTGTGTTTGGAACATTATTCTCGTTAGCAGTAACCGTCTCTTATGCATATGTGGCCGCAAACAGTGACTTTAAATATGCCAAAGTACTTTCTTTCGTTGCATGGTTCACGATGGTGTTTAGTGGAGGGCTATTGCCATGGTATATTCTTACAACCAAATACTATTCTCTTCATAATAATTTATGGGCTTTGTTCATTCCATACGCTATCAATGTCTTCAATATGTTCCTGATGCGTAATTTCTTCAAAGGAATACCTAAGGAACTCTCGGAATCAGCAAAGATTGATGGGGCAGGTCATTTTAGAATTTACTTCTCTATTATGATTCCATTGGCGCAGGTGGGTATAGTTACGATTGCATTGTTCTATGCGCTTAGTTATTGGAATGACTTCTTCCTATCATTAATGTTGATTACCGACCGAAATTTATATCCCGTGCAATTGCTACTTTATAATATGATGTCAAATATTGCTTATCTTACGAGTGGTGGAGGAGCCACAGATGCTTATACACAAGGTATGAGTCAGGTTATTGTTCCTACAATGACAGCAAGAATGGCATTAACATGTATAACTATCGGTCCCGTAATTCTGGTATATCCGTTTGCTCAAAGATTCTTCGTTAAAGGAATTACGATTGGCGCTGTAAAGGGATAATATTCCCAATAGCAACAATAAGATTGATTATGATACCTTTGCCATTTATTCTTAGAGTTCCTTAGGCCAAAGCGAACTTGATTAGAAGGCAATAGGATTTATAATATATCCGCACCTAGGGTGGATATTCATTACACTTAATGATTTCATACTATTTGGGAGGTCTAGATTAATGTTGAAAAGAAGATTATCCATGTTAATGTTAGTTGCACTATGTATGGTTGTAGTGTTCACTGGTTGTTCAAGTAATACAGGAAGTAAGAATGAACCTGCAAAGAATACAGAATCGACTAATACACCTGAAGCTTCGAAAGATACAGAGAAACCACAAGAGGTAGTCAAATTAACCCTTGTAAATTTTGGGGATTTGACACCGAGAAGAACTGAATTTTTGGAAAAAGAGTTACACGAAAAGGTATTGAAAGAGTTAAATATTGATCTATCCTTTAAATTTCTACCATGGGGTAGCGATCAACAAGTTGATTTAATGTTCGCTTCTGGTGAGAACTTTGCAACCTATGGAGGAACAGGTGGTCTAGGAGAGAAAGTGAATAAAGGATTCTTAGCTGAAATCCCACAAGAAAGCCTAGATAAACACGCACCCAATTTTAAAGCTATTGCCCGTCCAGATGCTTGGGAATCTAAAAAGCTAGATGGCAAGATTTATTCATTACCGTTTGGTAACAAACCATATGCTGGCGATTTCCAAACGCTTACAGTAAGACAAGATCTTCTTGAAGAAGTAGGAATTACGGAGCTAAAGACAATGGAAGATGTTGAACAAGCGTTTAAGCTAGTTAAAGAAAAGCATCCTGATTACACTATTATTCCAGAGGCATCTCATGTGAAGAAGATGTTTAGAGCTGCATTAATGCCAGATCAGTTGTTTACAGCAATAGAAGGTAACTCACCTGCATGGACTTACACTTATGTAGATTCATCCACAGATGACGATAAAGTATACAGCTTCTACGAGTCTGAGTTATTCGAGAAAACATCGAAGTTAATGGCAGATTGGAAGAAGAAGGGGTATATCGACGACTCTGTAATTACAAACCCACAACTAGGTATGGCGGATTGGAATGCTGGTAAAGCATTGCTAAATCGCGGAACATCTGCTTATCCAATGGAGCAACTTCCAAATTTAGTATCTAAAGTTCCTACTGGAAAATTAACAAATTATCAAATTGGTGAACAGCCGTTTATGTCTTCTGCAAGAGAAAATGTAGCGTATACCATCTCTATTGGTGGAGAAAAAGATGTTGATCGTTATTTACAACTCTTCGATTGGATGTTCGGTAGCCAAGAAGCTTATGATTTGCTTGCTTACGGAATTCTAGATAAGGATTATGAGCTTACTGAGAATGGAAAAGTGAAAAAGCTAGTATCTGATTCATTCTTTGATGAATGGCAGATTTTCAACTTGGAGTATGGTAGATTCTTAGCTGATGTGCCTGATGAATTCATTGAAAAGTATAAAAAGAATGATGAAGGATCAATCCAAGCTAAAACGATTGGATTCTCGTTTGATGCGAGACCTGTACAAGCAGAAGTAGCTAAGATTCAAGCGGTGTATACAGAAAAGATTGTACCTATTGAATATGGATTATATGATTATGATAAGACCTTCCCAGCTGCTTTAAAAGCTTTAAAAGATGCTGGTCTTGACAAGTATGTAGCAGAAATGCAGAAGCAATTCACAGAATGGTACAATAAACAACCTAAGTAATGGTATGAGCAAGAGAGAACTCTCTCTTGCTTTTTCCGAATTCCTATATAGGTTCCAAAAATAGGAATATATATAGCGCAAAGTTATAGGAGGTTATGTCAACATGAGAATCATATATATGGACTTAGACTCACTTCGTCCCGATCATTTGGGATGTTACGGTTATCATCGTAACACATCACCAAATATCGATCGTATTGCAGAAGAAAGTGTTATTTTCTCAAATTATTATTGCTCTGATGCTCCTTGTTTGCCTTCAAGGTCAGCATTTATGTCAGGCAGATTTGGTATTCATACGGGTGTAGTCGGACACGGTGGAACTGCAGCTGATATGAGAAGAGAAGGAGTAACACGGGGATTTGCAGATCGTCTAAAGTCAGAAAGCCTTCCCGGTGTCATGCGTCAGGCTGGTTATAAAACGGCCAGTATTAGTACCTTTGCTGACCGTCATTCCGCATGGACTTTCAATGCAGGCTTCAATGAGGTGCATAATATTGGCGAGAATGGTGGCGAATCTGCGCATCAGGTGCTACCCGTTGCTCTGAAATGGCTAGAAGACAATAGCGGCTTAGATGATTGGTTTCTTCATTTGAACTTTTGGGATCCTCATACACCATATCGCGTTCCTGATTCATATGGAGACCCCTTCCAAGATGATCCTTTACCAGAATGGTTGACAGAGGAAGTATTCCGGTCTCATCTAAATAAAGAAGGACAACATAGTCTTTCAGATATGAATGCCTTAGCGAAATCGCATTACCAGCAGTGGACACGACATGAGAAGCCTGTGACGACATATCAGGACCTTCGTAACATTATCGATAATTATGATTGTGCAGTTAAGTATATGGATGATCATATTGGTCAAGTATTATTGGAACTTGAAAGGCTTGGTATCCTCGAGGATACGGCGATTCTAGTCAGCTCTGATCATGGTGAGAATCTGGGGGAACTTGGGATATATTCCGAACATGGTACGGCAGATCAAGCAACTTGCAGAATTCCGATGATTATTCGTTGGCCCGGTGGAATGAAAGGCACGACAAATAATGAACTGCATTATCATTTAGATCTTGCCCCAACATTGGCAGAAATGGTTGGTGTAGCAGCGCCCGATCGTTGGGATGGTCAGAGTTTTGCAGATAGCATCACAACAGGTGGGACGACAGGAAGGGAATTCCTTGTGCTGTCGCAATGCGCCCATGTATGCCAAAGAAGTGTAAGGTACAAGGATTGGCTTTACATTCGCTCCTACCACGATGGTCATCATGGATTTCCAAAAGAAATGTTATTTGATCTGAAGAATGATCCTTACGAACAGCATAATTTAGCAGAAGAAAGACGAGATATATGTAAGGAAGTCGTCTATCTGTTAAATGAATGGCATGATGAGATGATGGCAACGATGGACTGCGATATTGATCCACTATGGACGGTAATGAAGGAAGGCGGGCCTATTCATGCCCGAGAATATTTGGAATGGAAGAACATTTAGAAGAACAAGAAGTCTCGCACTATCTGCGCTAGTATCTTAATCCCCAAACAGGAGGTCATTTCAATGCGAAAAGGTAAAGGTCATGCATCCATTTTATTAATATTAGTATTTTTGTTGGTGATTGGAATAGGTTCAATACCTATTGGATCACAGGTGAAAGCACAGGGTGCGAATCTTCTGCTTAACCCCGGGTTTGAACAGGTAGTTAAGGAAGCAGAGCCTGTAGGATGGTCAATCTATACAAATAATCCAACGAAAAGACCAGGTATTGTGACAGATGCTATCCTTGTAAAAGAAGGGAATAAAGCGGGTTATATCGTTGCAGATAGTTCGCTAACTTTTTCATTAACTGGTTTGAAAGCGCACACAAATTATACTTATTCTGCTTATGTGAAGTTAAGTGATGCTGTAGGTACTGCCAAAGTAGGTGCTAAGTTCTATGATGGAAGCCAACCCGATATTATGATAACTGCTACAGGGAATTCATATTCCTTATATACAGTGTCGTTCACTACAGGAAATCAAACTACGGCACAAGTGTACCTATGGTCTTCTAGTGGATTGTCAGGAAATCAAAGAGCTTTTATAGATCAAATCAGCGTGGTGGAGACGAATCTACCAGCGGCAACCAACCTTGTTACTAATGCAAGCTTTGAACAAGTGAATAATGATTATGATCTAAGACCTGCGAATTGGAGAGTGTGGCCAACGCAAGGAAATATGCCAGTAACCATTTCTGATCCAGCGAATGTGCATGAAGGGAATAGGTCTGGTGCTATTAGACCTAGTAGTTCTTTAAACTACGATCTGACAGGACTTACGAAGAATACCTCATATAAATTCTCAGCTTATGTGAAATTCAGTGATGCAACGGCTGGCGCGGTATTAGGTGTCAAAGTTGGTAATAATGAGACTAAGAAAACAGTCACAGGCACAAATTATACGCTACAGGAAATTACTTTTAATACAGGCAATCTCACTACGGCTACCGTATATTTGTGGGATGGCAGTTTATTAACTTCAAATCAGCGTGGTTATATTGATCAAGCGAGAGTAGAAGAACATGTAGGAGCTGGACCTGTGAGCGCAACCTTGAATGTCAATGAACTGTTGCTTGCAAAAGACTACGAATATCCTTTAAATGTTACGATTTCTCCATCAAATGCTCCTAATAAAAATGTGAACTTCAGTAGCAATAATGTAGCTGTTGCGACAGTGAATGCCAATGGCGTAATTACTGCAGTTGCAGCTGGAACTGCGATTATCTCAGCAACACCACAAGCTGGAGGCTCAACAGTAAGTTGTACTGTGACGGTTACACACAATAAGGAACCTTGGTATCCAGGTAGAACGACAAACCAATGGAATTTAACCAAAGAAGATGACTTTAACGGAACACAGCTAGATTCGGCTTTATGGACGATCAGAGGCAAAGAGTATGCAACATATCATAGAGATGACTTGGTGTCCGTTTCGGATGGTAAGTTAAAATTGAAAATTGAAAGAGAGCCCGATGGTAATGTTGTATTGGGTAGAGTGGATACGCATGGTGAAGATAGACAGACAGATGAAGTTGTTAAATTTGATCAAAAATACGGATTCTTTGAAGTAAGTGCTAAAATTCCACCTACGGAGAAAACATATTTTACATTCTGGTTGTTTAATTATCCGGGTGTATTTAATGTAGATGGCGCAGCCAAAGAAGGTCTAGAAATAGATGTAACAGAGACAGTATGGCAAGGAGATTTCACAGAGACAGCATTGCACTGGGATGGATATGACGCAGATCACAAGAGCACAGGCAGTGGTAAAAAAGCAGCGCCAAATATTCATAATGGGTTTCATGTCTATGGTCTAGAATGGACAGAAGATTACCTGAAGTTCTACTATGATGGCAAACTAACTTGGACGTATACAGATAAAGCTAACATTCCATTGGTTAAAGAAGTATTTATTCTTTCTAGTGGTTGGGCAAGATCACCAGGATGGGGTGAAGGTAACATTGATAATGCGCAATTACCTTATTTCTCCGAAGTAGATTGGTTCAGAACTTATCAGCGTGCGGATGTGGGACAAACCCCAGATACTATAGCCCCTATACTTTATGGTGTCGACAGTTTACAATTGCCTTTAAACAGTACTGTTGATTTGAAGGAAAAGATATACGCCATCGACAATAGAGATGACAAAAAGGATTTAGCGAACAAGATCACGCTCAATGAATCGAATTTAAATAGGAGTGTGAAAGGAAATTATACCGTTACTTATACTGTAAATGATGTTGCAGGAAATATAACGACGAAAGTTAGAAATGTGACAGTCATTGATCCACCCCTTAATCTAATTCAGAATGGACATTTTAATGCGGGCAACTTATCCCACTGGACATATGATTCGGGTAAAGCTAGAATCGCCCAAGGTATGTATCAAGGCAAATATGCTGTTGTTGATAACGCATCACAAATGAGTCAGACCTTTACTGTCAAACCGAACAAAGTGTATAAAGTATCATATGATGCTAAGCTGGAAAAATGGAATTCAGGAAATCTATTCATTGGAGTTAATCATGGTAGTATTCCAAGTGAGCAACAATTAACCAGTGCGGAGTGGAGACCTTATGAGTTCACTTTCACTACAGGCTCAACAGCTAATGCGGCAACATTTTATATTAACAATACAGCAACAAGCAAAGCCAACATCGATAATATATCAATAGTAGAAATGTAATAACTAGAGTAATGTTTATAACTGTTCTTTAAAATATAGACTACCTCCTTTTAAATAAGGAAGTAGTCTTTGCTTTAGTGTTATGAAGAGGATGATTATTCAAGCTAGTCTAGCAAGATCATTTGGTTAGAATACGCACGCTGTATGGCTTCATGGAGACTACTTGATCTGTCAATTGCTCCTGATTCCAAATATCATTCATTGGCTTAGGAATGGTTATACGAAGTTCCTCGTTTGAACCATTAATCATGAAGTAATAACGCCTGCCTTCCGAATCTCGCCTCATTGATAATTCAAGATGTTTGGGAGGTGTTATAGCAAGTAAAGGTGCAAGGCCTAGACGTTGACACAAATGTTGAATTAAATCCTTATAAAAGGTAGCTTCGGCAAATGTTGCAATATACCATGTTTCTCCTTTGCCATGGGTTTGTACTGAAATAGTAGTAGTATTCGCAAACCATTGATTTGTAAAATGAGCCACAGATTCTGCGGTGATGGACTTAATGGGCTCATGAAATAGTTGAGAAGTATAGACAGTTCCATTCCACTCAAATTGTACATCGTTAGCTGGTCCTGTTGTTATCGTATCGTTTGCCGTGGCACCTAATAAAGAGATCATTCCAGAATGATGACGCTCAGGATAATAGCATGCTTCGGTATTCTTCACACCACTGAGCGGATGGAGAACCAGAATTCCGCCAGATTTAGTGAATTGATGTAACTTCTCGATAAGTTCGTCATCAACTATCGGCAACATAGGAACTAAGAGTATCTTATAAGCAGAGAAATCCCCATGAACACCAATAGCATCGCAGTTATATCCTAATTCTCGGACGGTATGATAAAGTTTGTTCGTTTGTTTCATATATAGCGTATTATCACCTGTCCAGCTTGACTCGTGTTCTATATGCCAGCGACTTTGGAAATGATAGAGAACTGCAATTTCACTGACGAGTTGAGATCCTGTGATGAGCGATGCAATATGTTGAAGCTTGCCACCGATCGATTTGCACTCTTCATAGATCCGTGTAGGTCTGCCTGCGAAATCCATGATCGCACCATGATTTTGCTCCGCCCCAAACGGGAACCTCTTCCACGGGAAGTAAAAGACACCATCGGCACCATTGGCAATCGTATGAAGAGTTAACCGTTCTAATTCACCTGGGGCAGGTGTGTTGTTCGTAGCTCCAATAATAGAATGCCCCTCATTTCTTAATTCATAGACATGGAAGGGAGCCTTTTTGAAGCTCCTGTTGGCAGCTAAGCCAAATGCAACATTGGACCATTGATCACCATAACCCGGGTAATAATTAGTTCCCGTGATATCTAAATGCTTCGCCATATCGTAGTTGTCTGTTCGATTATTCCATGGCATCTGGTTATTAGTGGTGACATATTGATGTTGTTCGCTCAGATGTGGACGAATGGCTTCCGCCAGTAAGCCAGCTATATTCACATTACAGTCACTGCGGAATTGACGCCATGCTTGTAAGAATGCTGGATTATAATCTGCTTTGGTCACACGCGGGGTCACAACTTGAGAGAATTGATCATATTCAATTCCCCAGAATACTGTTCCCCAAGCTTCATTTAGAGCATGGATATCCTCGTACTTTGTTTCTAGCCACTGATGCCATTTGGTTTTGCAAATGGAGCAATGACAATCAGGTTCATCTCCAATCTCGTTATCTAGATGCCAACCAAGAATACGTGAATCATGACCATAACGTTCAGCCAGTGCTGTCGCAAGTCTAGTAGATGTTTCAATAAGAAGCGGATGATTGATACAGAAAGTATAACGACTGGCATATTCCAGCCGTGTACCGTCAGCTGTTTCGATAAGAAGTGTGGGGTCCTTTTCCATGAGCCAAGATGGAATTGTCCGCATTGGAGGACAGAGAACGACACCAATGGAAGCTTGTTGAGCCACGTCGATAAATTGATCTAACCATTTGAAGGTATATTTCCCTTCGGTGGGTTCAAATCTTTTCCAAGCGAACTCTCCAATTCGAAGCGCATTTAGTGAAGCTTGTTTCATATATTCTGTATCTGTTATCCAATCTATTGGTGTACGATGTTCTGGATAATAACAAGCACCAAATAACATATGAATTCTCCTATTCCAATAATTAGTAGTTAAGCCCCCCAAATTCTAGGCATTGGCATCGATTCTTTTCCCAGCTCGGCCCATATATATTTCATAAGTAGCTCAGATTTCAAAGAAGCTGAAGCAGGATCATCCCATAAGTTATGAAGTTCTTGAGGATCTTCTTGTAAATCGAATAACTCACCGTATATTTGTTGATAGTATACAGTTATTTTATAGCGATCATTTACGTAGGTCTTCTGATGAATGGTCGTTGCCTCATGTCTAAATTCGCAAATCGCATGATCTCTAGCAGAATCGGCTTGTCCTAGCCATACATCCTTTTGATTCACACCTGTCATCGCATGTGGAATCGGAATATCACAAAAAGATAGGAAGGTTGGTGCTAGATCAACAAGTGATTGAATGGCTGAAGATGTTCGTCCCGCAGGAACATGGTCTGGATATCGTACAATGAAAGGTAGCTTAATCAGATCCTCGTAATGAAATCCGCCTTTATATTGCAAGCCATGCTGACCGAAGAAGTGTCCATGATCTGTGGTGAATACAACAATGGTATTATCAGTTAATCCGAGTTCATCTAGCTGGTCAAGGATTCGTCCAATGTACTTATCCATCATACTAATCATGCCGTAATAATTAGCGACTAACGCTTTGCTATCTTCCTCTGAAGTGAGATGAGAATGGTAGCCATGAATTCCACATTGACTCTCATCCAGATGTGAGAAATCAGGTTTCTCTAGCTGCGTCATACGGAAGTGAGGTGGGTTCTGCTCATGCTCACCAGGAACGATTGACGGAATATCTAATTGATCCGGATCATACATCTTATCCCAAGGCTCTGGAACGAGGTAAGGAGGATGTGGATCAAAGAAGCTTGCCCAGAGAAAGAAGTTCTCGTCATTGTCTTTATATTGTTGAAGCAAAGCATTAGAACGTTCAGCAATCCATGTATTGTAATGATATTCCTCAGGAAGGGGCCAAGTGTACTTCGTTGAAGGATCCATGTTTCCAGTAGGAGCTAAGAAATAATCACGCCAATTCAAACAACCCTTCTCTTCCATCCATAAGGCATAATGTTGTCCGACATGGGCTTCATTCGTATGATTTCTAGCAAGTTCAATATGATTAAATCCATAGAAGGATTCATTGAAATTTTTCCAGAATTCCAGATCTTGTAATAGAGGATAGGATTCTAATGACGTATATCCATCCTTTTCGCGTAAGGGTTGGAAATGCGCTTTACCAATTAAGGCAGTCTGGTAGCCAGCTTGGCTGAAATCTTCACCAACGGTATGACGATCCTCGAGTAGCTTCGTCCCTAAAGACCAAGCCCCGTGCTGACTGGGATACAACCCTGTAATCACCGAAGAACGAGAAGGTGTACAAGTTGGATTCGGACAATATGCACGTGAGAAGTGTGTACCTTGTTTGACCAAGCGATCTAAATTAGGTGTATGAATATTTGAATTGAAGGCACCGATGGTGTCCCAGTGCTGTTGATCACTCGTAATGAGTAAGATATTAGGTTTATTCATAATGAACATTCCTCCTTTGTTCCATTATAAATGGTCACGCACCTCCTTAGAATATCATTATGTATGTTGTTTATATCATTTTGTTAGGTATAAGGAGACTGATAATTTTAAAGTGTCAGCACTAAATAGCATGCTTATATACAATGGTTCAAATCCGAATCAAGTCACAAAGTCTTATTTAACATACTAAATATCTTTAAAGCTAATTGAATCCGCAGCAGTTCTTCAGAATGTTTTAAATCAATATTCAGAATTTCCTTTATTTTCTCAATTCTATAGATAAGTGTGTTTCTGTGCAAAAACATGGCCTTAGAGGTTTCGGTGACATTCAGATTGTTATAAAAGTAATTTTCTAAAGTTAACATATATCTTGTACTATGTAACTGATCATGATCATGAAGTTTACCTAGACACTTTCGAAAAAAATCTTCTAATGCGACGACCTTGATATTTGAATCCAAAAGGTGGTACACCGAAAAATCTTCGAAATGATTGACCGTGTTTTGGATATTTTGCTGTTGCATTAATTTAATCATTTCGTTCGCTTCAGAAAAGCTTTTATGTAGCGAGCTTATGGTACTGTATTGCTGGCCAATGCCAATTAGGAACGTTTCCTTCGTTTTATGAATGAGCATCTCAAGTAGTTCGCTTGCATATTGTTTGGCCTCATGGATAGAAATAGGCGGTCTCTCTTCATTTTGTCCAATCAGAATAATGACTCTATTATTTCGATACAAGCACTTAATATCTCCTATCGCTTTATGCGATACGTCATAAATGCTATCCATACACTGTTTTGCAAGGGACTCCATTTTAAATTTTTCTATGATCATATCTTCAAATTTATCCACTTCATTTACTTCGATATGAATAACAATACTAAAATACACGAAGCTTGGGTTTAGTCCATGTAAATAACATAAAGTTTGTAGAGCTTCTTGAGATGTGATTTTTCCTGAGAGTAAGTCATCAAATGCGTCCTGTTTGATTCGTAGTTCAAGTTCTTTCATTTCCCTTGCTTTGATCATTTCAAGCGCCATGATCGTGGAGGCTTGTTGAACAATAATATAATCAAATTCTGATAGTTCGTGAACCGTCTGCCATATCACAATATAACCATAAATTTCGTTAGAAGCGGCGACAGGTATAACTCTACATCTTATTTCCTTATCTTCTGAATGATAATTCCTCTGGATAGACTTTTTCATTTCACTTAGATTTGTAGGTATGGAATCTATGAACGCTTTATTGAAAACAGGATTTTTTTGTGTGAAGTCAAGATAATACTTTAAAGGAATATTATTTTGAGCGTGTTCAGTGTGATGTAATAATCTCCACTCTTTGTCTACGATAATAATGGGATTACGGATCGTTTCAGATAACATGGAAGATATTTTTGAAATACCTCCGCCTTCAAGTGCTATTTTAAAAAACAAGTTATGCATATCTAAAGTTTTTCTGTTGAGTAAATCATATCTTCCCGAAACTTTTTCATTAATGATCGAAATGACATTAGAGAGTGTATATTCAAATGGTAGCTCTAAGAGAGGTAAACCATACTTGTTGGCTTCATCAATCATGTTCTGAGGAAGTTTGTCGAAATACCGTTTCATTTTCACAACTAGACCAGCACAGTTAAGCTCTGAAAGTTCCTTAATAATTTTATTTTGCAACTCAGCGTTATTTTTGAAGATATAACCCGTGGATAAGAGTAGTTCGTTAGGTGACAGCCAGTCGAACGCATCGGGATTCTCAATAATATTGACAATAGATATTTTGTTATGAATTCCTTTTTCACCAGCAACAAACTTTATACCATCAATAGCTTTAATCTTCAATAAGTCTTGAACTGTTAACAATTTAAGCACTCTCCTCTGGCACACTTTTAATACATTGATTTGTATAACATGCACAAATGTGATGTATCCTTTTTGGTTTAGTTAAACGATGACGACTCCTAATATATATTATATAGTAAGTTAGTAAAGTTTGTTGTGCTTAGTGCTACAATTTGTACGAAACAACCAAATCATTTAGTTCATCTGATAAGTGAATGGGAGGTAAATTAGCTGTTTAATGTCGTAAAATGCGGAGTTATTTAAATCTTTATTTAAATATGGGAAGCTTATAAGGGAATTCAATTAGAGGTGACTCATAGTGAGATTAGCGAAATCCGGTGATGGCGAATTAATTCAACGAATAATCCATCGTAAGTTTTATGGTTTTGTTCATAGCACGTTTAATCGCACACTAAATATTCAATGTTTAGAAAGTGGAAGTTTGTATACCATTGCGTGTAAGGGAATAGACAATGCTCCTAATACACTTGTTATTGATTTAGATCGTTTTGAAGATGTAGATATTGCTGTGAATGATATTGTAAGTTCGGAGCATTCGATTGTATCGATCGCGAATAAGATGTCGATAACCGTGGACGGTGCTATGGAATGGAATTGTGTATTGCCCATATACCCCTCAGAAGTCGATGTCTTAGAAAAGAATTTATTTATAATGAAGCGATATATCAACAATCATGGTAAAAACAGCGGAATTGAAAGGGTTTACACAAGTGATAGTCCTTTTGATTTTGAAATGTCTAAAATGCTTCATGAACGGACTCAGTTACTGATATCTGAATTGCAAAATAAGCGAATGTCTACTGCAATAAAATATGCAACTTCACTGATAGGCCTTGGACCAGGATTAACGCCAGCAGGCGACGATTTCTTAGTGGGATTGTTTACCGTCTTCAATATCAAAGATAGCCCATATGTTTCATATCAATCGTTTCGTGAAGAAGTCGTATCACAAGCGAAGAGCTTAACAAATGACATCAGCTATGCAGCGTTAGAGAAAGCAGCTGTTGGCAAGGTAAGAGAGTCTATAAGTGATTTGATGAGTGATTTATTCAGAAGCAACGAAGAGGGATTAATAGGGTCTTTACGTAAAGTATTGGCTATCGGTTCTTCTTCTGGTACAGATATAGCTCTAGGGATTGTTGCTGGCCTAGAAATAAACATGAAAATTGGAGGTAGAGTATGACTGTTCAAGTATTAGTGAAACCAAACACATATATCGATTCCGTATCTTTGATGTCTCTTACAACAAAAGCGAATCAAATCGAAAACGTTGACCAAGCCATTATTGCAATGGGTACTGAAATGAATAAAGAGGTAATCCGAAATGTTGGATTGATGACGCAGGAAATAGAAAATGCAAAGACAAGTGACTTGATGATTATTGTGAAGGCCGCATCGAATGAACTTTGTGAGAGTGCTTTCGTAAGTATAAATGAATTGTTTACAAGGAAGAAAGATTCTTCTAAAGGGAAAAATGAGGTGAAATACTCAACTATTTCCTCAGCTGCAAATGGTATTCCAGAAGCTAATTTAGCGGTTATCGCCGTGAACGGGATTTACGCACCAAGAGAAGCAAGAAAAGCTCTTGAAAATAATCTTCACGTTATGCTATTTAGTGACAATGTAAGTATTGAAGATGAAATTCAATTAAAAACATTAGCACAAGAAAAAGGTTTGTTAATGATGGGGCCGGATTGTGGTACTGCGATTATTGGTAATGTCGCATTATGCTTTGCCAATGCAGTGAGAAAAGGTAACATCGGAATCGTTGGTGCATCAGGAACAGGAAGCCAAGAGGTAACTGTACGTATTCATGAATTTGGCGGTGGGATCACACAGTTAATCGGAACTGGCGGTAGAGATCTAAGTGAAGAAGTTGGCGGCATTATGATGCTGGCTGGCATTAAAGCGTTGGAAGAAGACGATGCAACGAAGGTAATTGTCCTCGTATCTAAACCACCAGCACCAAGTGTAGAAGAGAAAGTACTAGCACAAATCAAACAATGCACCAAACCAGTCGTGGTGTGGTTTGTGGGTGGGGACGAAGAAAAAGTCACCGAAGCAGGCGGTCATTTTGCGAAAATGTCGAAGGAAGCTGCACTAAAAGCGGTTCTATTAACCGGGGCTGACGAAACGAAGATTAATAAACGCGCGTTAAACCTTCCACTTATTGAAGAAGTGCGTGATAAATTAAAACCTGAACAAAAATATATCCGAGGACTATTCAGTGGCGGTACGCTTTGTGATGAAGCTATGCATATCGCTATGGAGAAATTCGATAATGTCTACAGCAACATTCAGAGAGAACCTGAATATCGCTTAAAAGACGTTAAAGTAAGCCAAGATCATACATTTATTGATTTTGGAGACGATCAATTTACACAAGGTAAGCCACATCCAATGATAGATCCATCTACTCGTATTGAAAGATTTATTCAAGAAGCGAAGGATCCTTCCGTAGGTGTTATTGTAATGGACTTTGTTCTGGGCTTCGGCGCGCACGAAGATCCTGTAGGTGCAATGCTTCCAGCTATTATCGAAGCTAAACAAGCAGCTGAAGAAGAAGGAAGACATCTAGAAGTTATTGGATACATTCTTGGAACAGAACTAGATAGTCAAAATATTGAGGGTCAAATCAATAAATTGTTAGCTTCAGGTGCAACGCACGCAAGCAGTAGTCAGAATGCAGGACTATTAGCAAGAGAATTTGTTGTGAAAGGAGAATAGTCATGAGTAAAATTAATGAACTTTTTACAAATAAACTAAATGTCATTAACGTAGGTATTGAGAATTTTAAAGATGATATGTTAAAACAAAATGCGAATGCAACTCATTTGGAATGGACACCGCCAGGCAGAGGAAATACAGAATTAATTGCTGCTCTTGATAAGCTTGAGGATCCAAGTGTTATAGATAAAATCGAGGTCGCTAACAAGGAGGCTGTTGAGCGGATTATTAACTCACAACCCGTATTGATTGGTTTTGATCAAGCGATCAATGTGGTTCCTGGTATGACGAAAAACACGATTTTACATGCAGGTCCGCCTATCACTTGGGAAAGAATGAATGGTCCGATGAAGGGTGCGATTACAGGGGCAATTGTATTTGAAGGACTTGCCAAGAATATCGAGGAAGCAACTGAACTAGCCGCTTCAGGAGAGATTATCTTCTCGCCATGTCATGAACATAACTGTGTGGGCTCCATGGCAGGAGTAACATCAGCGTCTATGTTTATGCACATTGTTGAGAATAAAACATATGGAAATATCGCTTATACAAACTTAAGCGAACAATTGTCCAAAATTCTTCGAATGGGTGCCAATGACGAAAGTGTTATCACTCGTTTAATTTGGATGCGTGATGTATTAGGTCCTATTTTAAGAGATGCGATGAAACTAAACACAAATGGAATTGATTTGCGTTTAATGCTATCACAAGCTCTTCATATGGGTGATGAATGTCATAATCGAAATGTTGCGGGAACAACACTGCTAATCCAAGCGCTAACACCTTATATTATCCAGACCAATTTCACTACCCAACAGAAAAAAGAAGTATTTGAATTTGTTGGTAGCAGTGACTACTTCTCTGGTCCGACATGGATGGCTCTTTGTAAATGTGCCCTTGATGCTGCGCATGGTATTGAGAATAGTACAATCGTAACAACGATGGCACGTAACGGTGTGGAATTTGGTATTCGTGTTAGTGGAATAGCGGGTAACGTATGGTTTACAGGCCCTGCACAACAAGTAATTGGACCTATGTTTGCTGGATACAAGCCAGAAGATTCAGGACTTGATATTGGTGACAGTGCGATTACGGAGACCTATGGAATTGGTGGTTTCGCTATGGCAACTGCACCAGCCATTGTCGCACTAGTGGGTGGAACTGTTGATGATGCAATTGGTTATACAACAAAAATGGCGGAAATTACGACAATTGAAAATCCAAATGTGACGATTCCAATGCTTGACTTTTTGGGTATTCCTACGGGTATTGATGTTCAAAAAGTAATACAAACCGGAATTTTACCGATTATTAATACAGCAATTGCACATAAAGATGCTGGAATTGGAATGATTGGCGCGGGTATCGTTAATCCTCCAATGGAAGCCTTTGAAAAGGCATTACTTGCATTAGGCGAAAACATCAAATAAGAAATAAGAATGTGGTCCTAAACTTGTTTTAGGACCACAATTCTCTCTTCGAACAAGATGAACAGCTCGTGCTATGAATGTAAAGGAGTGAGAAGATGAATAATTTATCCTTGAATATAAAACTAATAGAGGCAAGTGAACAGGGAGATCTGACTTCCGTTGAGAAGCTTTTAAACGAAGGCGCTAGCATTGATTATAAAGATGCTGCGGGGAGAACAGCCTTAATGGCGGCAACTCAAAAAAATCAAATCGCCATTGCTAAAAAGTTGATTGAAGCAGGAAGTGATGTAAACACAAGAGATATCACACAATTATCTCCGTTTATTTGCTCAGCAGCAAATGGTTTTTATGAAATCTTACGTTTAATGATTGCTGGTGGAGCTGATTTGAAAAGCATTAATCGTTTTGGAGGAACAGCGCTATTACCATCAAGTGAAAAGGGATATTTAAAAACCGTAGAAGTGTGTATTGATGCGGGAGTTCCAGTGAATCATGTGAACAACTTAGGTTGGTCAGCTCTTCTTGAAGCGGTCATATTAGGAAATGGCGGACGACTATACTCTGACATTATTGAAACGCTTGTTACAGCTGGAGCAGATGTACATTTGCCTGACCGAGATGGGTTCTCATCCCTTCAACGTGCAAAAGAGAACGCTCAGCATAACGTCGTGGGAATTCTAGAGAAAAAAGGATATAAACATAACGAGTATGTGAAGCAGGCAAAGGGTCTTGCTAGTAATGATAAATACGAAGAAGCCATATCCGTTATCGACAAAGCGTTGGAACTGGAGGCTGAAAACCTTGATTTAATTTATTATAAAGGGTATTTTTTGCAAGAATTGAAGAGATACGAAGAAGCTCTTCTACAATACAAAAGAGGTTTATCGCTTGACCCAGCTGACTTAGACTTTTATTTTTACACAGCGAATTGTTTAAGACTGTGGAAAAAACCTGAGGAAGCTCTTCAAGAATATGATAAAGCAAGTGAATTAGCACCCAACGAAACATTCTACAGATATCACAAATCTAATTATTTAAGAGAGCTTGGTCGACACGAAGAAGCCGTTGCCGAAATGGATAAACTTCTTGCATTGCAGCCGAACAGATATGACTTCTCCTTCCATAAGGCGAATAGTTTAAGGTCACTAGGTAAGCATGAAGAAGCTATTGAGGCTATCGAGAACGCTATTAAGAATGATCCGACCAATCCTTTATATCACTCACATAAACAACAATCCTTGGAATTAATCGGTTAAATCATAAATTATAGCTACACAGGAGGGTCAATATGAAAGAAGTTGTCATTGTTGCTATTGGTGGAAATTCATTGGTCAAAGGAAATGATCAAGATTCGATTCAAGACCAATTTGAAGCTGTTAAAGAAGTAGTTGTTAATATAGCTGATATGGTGCAAGAGGGCTACAATGTTGTCGTTACACACGGTAACGGACCACAAGTAGGATTTGGACTAAGAAGATCTGAAATTGCACATGAAGTATCTGGAATGTCTTTAGTTCCACTAGTAAATTGTGCAGCCGATACACAAGGTGGAATAGGTTACTTAGTTCAACAGGCATTAATGAACGAATTTGCAGTTAGAGGGATTAAGAAAAATGTAGCTACGATTATAACGCAAGTTGAAGTAAGTTCAGAAGATCCTAATTTTAAGGATCCGACGAAGCCAGTAGGGTCATTTTTCACTCTAGAGCAATCCGAAGAAATGAAAAAAGAACATCCGGAATGGCGTTTTGTGGAGGATTCTGGTCGAGGATACCGAAGAGTGGTTCCATCTCCAAGACCAATTGATATTGTTGAAAAAGACGCTATTAAATCATTAATTAATGAGGGTTTTGTTGTTGTAGCTGCGGGCGGTGGCGGAATAGCAGTAGTTAAGTCTGAAGATAACACGTACAAAGGTATTGATGCAGTAATCGATAAGGATTTTGCTACGAGTCTTTTAGCAGAACAAATCAATGCAGAGACATTAATCATTACTACAGGGGTATCTAGAGTTTGCATCAACTATGGTAAACCGAATCAAAAGGAACTTGCTAAGATCAATGTTGAAGAAACCAGACAGTATGTGCTAGAAAATCACTTTCCAGCAGGAAGCATGCTTCCAAAAATTGAGGCGAGCTTAGGTTTCTTGGAAAAGGGCGGAAAGAGAGTTATTATTACCAATCCAGAAAGTTTGAAAGATGCGATCAATGAAAAAGCTGGTACTCATATCGTTAAATAATTAAGATTGTTGAATATCTTAAAGAGGCGGGAAGTGCAGATATGGACCAATCAACATTAGAAAAGGAATACGATAAGTACAAATCATACGGTTACGGAGAGGATTTACTTCCAAAAAAGCCTGAGCAAAGAGACTGGGGTATGTCCAGCTATATAACACTTTGGATGGGCGCTGTTCATAATATTATGTCGTATATGACAGTAGCAGGTTTCTTCATTCTTGGACTCGACACAATACAGGTACTGTTCGCCGTTATGCTATCAGCAGTTATTGTTTCAGGGTTTTATGCTTTAAATGGGTATTCTGCATCTAAATATGGGCTTCCATTTGCGATGTTGCTTCGTGATACTTTCGGGGTAAAAGGAGCAATTATCCCGGCTTTGATTCGGGGCCTTATTGCTGGTTTAGTTTTTTTTGGAACCACAACCGTTGTAGGTGCTGAATCCTTGAATGTTATATTTGCAAGATTCATTCCGAATTACATGACTTTAGGCGGTGACTTTAATATTTTCGGGCTAGCAGTTCCGACAATGATCTCCTATGCCATTCTGTGGACAATTACTGTTTTGTTGTTCTTAGGTGGAATGAAAGTACTGGGTAAGTTCGGTAACTGGTCATCTCCGGTAGTATATGTGTTTATCATTGGTGCAGCAGTTTGGGCGATCAACATTGCTGGTGGTTTTGGACCGATTTTAGAGTATGTTCCAGCAAATCCAAGTTCAAGTCCATTGGTCTTTATTGCTTGCGTAAGTGCATTAGTATCTAACTGGGCTGGTCCTGTTGTCAATATGGCGGATTTCACACATCGAGCTAAATCACCAAGAGCTGCTATGATTGGATTGCCAGTAGGGTTTATCCTATCCTATATTCTTTTTGCTATCACTTGTGTAGCATTGATCGCAGGTACTGAAATTGCGTTTGGTGAGCCGATTTTCAATATTGTTCAAGCAATTGATAAAATTGAAAGTACGTTCGCTGTTGTTGTATTGATTCTAGCTCTAAATGTAGGTGCAATCGCATTTGTTGTGTTTGCTAACTTATTACCAGCTGGATTGCAAATGTCATCACTTTTCCCGAAAATATTCACAGTGAAGACAGCGGGCGTCTTGACAGCTGTTGTTGGAACATTGATATTGCCGTGGAAGCTTGTAGAAAGTACGACAACATTATTCTTTTTCTATAGCTTTATCGGATCCATCTTTGGTCCAATTGCTGGTATTATGTTATCAAGCTTCTTTATTCATCGGAAGAGAGTTTTAAATCTTGACAATATATATGTTCCGGAAGGTAACAATGGTGAGTACAAGAATGGTTACAATCTCGTTGCAATGGCTGTTCTAGCAGTCAGCTTCATTCTTCCAATGTCAGGTGCATTTCTTCAAGGTGTACCATTCCTAGTTATGATGAATGATTTTGCTTTCTTCAGTGGATTGATTGTTTCGTTTACCTTATACACCATCTTCAGTAAAACGTTGAAATCTGTACAATCATAATATAGGAGGAATTTGAAATGGATTATATGAAATTGGCTGTAGACGCAACTATTGAAGGTATGAATAATAAATTTGGTGGCCCGTTCGGAGCAACTATTGTTAGAGGCGATGAAGTTATTGCGGCTGTTAGCAATACAATGATGAGAGACACCGATCCTTCTGCACATGCAGAAATGGTAGCTATTAGAGAAGCTTGTAAAAAGTTAGATACCATGGACTTATCGGATTGCGTCATTTATGCAACATGTGAGCCGTGTCCGATGTGTATGGGGGCTATTATTTGGGCAGGTGTTAAAGAGGTTCATTATTGTAGCACTAGAGATGATGCTAAAGAGCATGGCTTCTCTGATATTCATCTTCGAGAATATTTTGTGGGTCATGATGAGAGTGTCGTTAATATGATTAAAGTTGAGGACAGAGAAGATTGCGATCATTTATGGGCTCATTTCCACGAATTAAACAAAAAATAATATAGGTGATGTCAACCATTTTCCGGCACTGATTGTAGTGCCGGACTTTCCTTTTCTCCTAAAGATTTATTCAGATAGATGAATCCTGAGAAACTCAATCACTTGATTAAGGGCTTTTTGAACAATCGGGTTATAGAAATCCTTTTCAAATACATGCTCCCCATTAGGAATGGTAATTAACTTAGCTGTTACCCCTTCTTTAAGAAGAGCAGCTCTCATGAACGCGGATTGCTCATACGGTACATCTACATCATTCGTTCCATGTAATAACAATGTAGGTGGAAATTCTTTAGTTACGTGATAAATGGGGGAAAGTTTGATTAGTTCTTCCTTTTGTATTGAGGGATTCAAACCGGTTACTTCTTGAATCCAATTGCCGGATTGTCTAGCGTATAAATAGAGAAGAAAACGCTCGTCAACGCTTGCGTTTGAAATAATGTGATCAGAAACGGTACTTTTTGCAATCTCCTTGGAGACGATGTCTTTTTTGCGATAAAATTCACTTGGTTCTATCGCCCATGATGCAGAAATGTCACCATATCCATAGAAGGAGACAATTGCACGTGGCTTATGGATAAACGTTCCTGTGCAAAGCGCGAGGAAACCTCCTGCAGAACTTCCCACCACAGCAATCCTTTTAGGATTAATGGATAACTGTTGTGGACCTTCATTCACTAACCAAAGTAGTGCATCTTGGACATCTTCAATGATGTCTGATAGTTCTGAAGTGGGGGCAAGCCTATAGTCTATCGAAAATAATGCAAAACCACTATGGGTATAGAGTTGTATCATTTCTTCGGTCAGATCCTCTCGATCACCCCAAAGTAGGCCCCCACCATGAATGTAGACAATAACAGGCGCATTTGTACAGCTTGTCTTATAGAAATCAGCCTTAATCGTAAATTGATCATTTTCTTTAAAAATAATGGTATTCTTCATAATTAGTATTCACACCTCATCAAGTAAGTAAATTATAATGACTAGCACTTAACTTATTGTATACTATTCACAAGTTTTGATAAAACTGTTCCGGTAATTTATAGTAGAAAATTTATTCGTGATGCTAAGTGCCTAAGATTGGAGATATTGGTATGGATAGAAAGAATAGATATCAGGCTTTATTTGATAATATTAATCAATATAACTCGGGAGAAAAGGGTATCACAAGAATTGCATACACAAACGATGAGCAGACATGTATGCAAGCGTTTATGCGGATGTGTAAGACTGAAGGTTTAGAGATACGAAAAGATGATTGCGGAAATGTGATTGCTCGAAGAAATGGGAAAATAAAGGGACTCCCACCCGTTGTCATGGGATCTCACTTGGATACGGTTTACCAAGGAGGAAAATACGATGGTGTTGTAGGGGTAACGGCTGCATTAGAAGTAATCAAACGTCTAAACGAAAAAGGAATTGAAACGGATCATCCTATTGAAATTATTTCATTTGCCTGTGAAGAATCCTCTCGTTTTGGTATTTCAACAGTAGGTAGCAAAGTGTTAGCGGGTTTATTCGATAAGGAGAAATACAAAGATTTAAAGGACAGAGATGGGATTACGATGGAAAGGGCATTTTCTCTATGTGCTCTTGATTACAATAGTATTGATCAAGCGAGTAGAGCAAATGAAGAGTTTAAAGCTTTTTTCGAATTGCATATAGAGCAAGGCCCCGTATTAATTATTAATAATATTAAGATTGGCATTGTGACTGGAATTGCTGCACCTGTAAGATTTCAAATTAAATTAGCAGGAAAAGCATCTCATTCTGGAACGACACCTATGAATATGAGGCAAGATGCTCTTCTTGGAGCCTCAGAAATAGCATTAGCGCTTGAAAAAGCAGCAAAACTTGAACAAGAATTCGGAACGGTTGCTACCCTCGGTGTTATGGATATTCAAAATGGTGCCATGAATGTGGTACCTGGTGACGTAGAAATTAAAATTGACATAAGATCTACTTCACTGGTGTCCAGGCAACGTGTGGTCGACCATTTGTATCAAACCATATTATCTGTACAAGAGAGTAGACAACTTGAAATTGAAAGTACAATCATTATTTCGGAAGAGCCCGTCTTGTTATCTGGTGAAATCAGTCAAGTTCTGGAATCCATTTGTGAAGAGAAGGGTATATCTAACCAACTTATGATAAGTGGGGCAGGACATGATGCCATGAACATGAACAAACTATGTCCAGTAGGGCTTATCTTTGTACCTTCCGTAGATGGACTTAGTCATCATCCCAATGAATTTACAGATCTCGATGACATACTTATGGGTATTGATGTACTAGAAGAAGCTGTACTTCGTTATTCAACCGTAAGTTCAGTGAAATTATCATAAGGTGGACTGCTCCTTCATTGGAGCTTTTTTCAGCACACTATTTTCAACTAATCACGAACAAAAATATAAATAATTATCATAATGTGCGGATTTGTCATTGACAAGCTCTACGATTTCGACATAAAATGATAGAGTACAACAACACATATTTCGTATAATTCCGAGAATTGGCTTGGAAGTCTCTACGAGGTCACCTTAATGACCTGGCTACGATTATAAAGAGTTCCACAATATTAGCTGCCTTCATGGCGTGATATTATGGTTGTTCTTTTTTCGGGCCGGAGTCTACTTAGATTCCGGTCTTTTGTTGCTGTTAAACATGATTAAGGGGGAAATACTTTGAAGGATCGGTTAAATCGGTTTTTTAAATTAGAAAAGAACGGTACTACGGTACGCACAGAGGTTATGGCGGGTTTAACTACATTTATGGCGATGGCATACATATTGTCTGTCAACCCTAATACGCTAACAGCGTTTGGACAAATCGATATGGGTTGGTACTCTGTATTTCTAGCTACTGCGCTAGCTGCAGCCATTTTTACAATTGCAATGGGTTTGTTCATTAACTTCCCAGTTGCTCTAGCACCAGGAATGGGCTTGAATGCTTATTTCGCCTCTGTTGTATTGTCATCAGCAACGACAGATCACCCTTTTACTTGGCAAATGGCATTGACAGCAGTATTTATATCCGGATTAATTTTCATTCTTTTGACTATTACTCGTGTACGTCAGATGTTGTTAGAGGCTATTCCAGATAGCTTGAAGCATGCAATTACAGTTGGTATTGGATTATTCATTACGATTATAGGTTTGAAGAACAGTGGACTAATGACCATTGGCGTAGAAGCTGGTAATGATATTTCTGCACATACATTTACAGATCTGAAATTCTTCGAAACCGTTATCCATATGGGTAGCCTTCAAAATACGGATGTACAGTTGGGTATTATTGGTATCCTTTTAATCGCTATTCTGATGGTGCTTCGTGTTCAAGGAGCCATTCTATTCGGAATTCTAGGTACAACGCTTGTGGCTATAATGATGGGAGTGGTAGATTTCAGCACGTTGTCGAATCCTGATAACCACTGGATCCCAGATTTCACAGAGTTGAACTTTATGGCTTTTGATTGGGAAGGTATTATGCATACAGGTCTTATCTCTGCGATTGCTACGTTTACTTTCGTTGAGTTATTTGATACATTCGGTACGCTCGTTGGAACGGCTGAACGTGCTGGCATTATGAAGGATCCTGTTGAAGGTAAAAGACGCGTAGGTAACGCTATGTTCGTAGATGCGATCGCAGTAACAGGTGGTGCAATGCTTGGAACTTCTACAACAACTGCTTATGTTGAGAGTACAGCAGGCGTAGCTGCAGGTGGTAGAACAGGACTTACTGCGGTAATAACAGGTGTCTGTTTCTTATTGGCATTGTTCTTCGCTCCAATTGTTGCATTGATTCCAGGATCGGCAACAGCCGCAGCACTTGTTATCGTAGGTGTAATCATGTTCCAGTCTATTACAAAGATTGACTTTAAGGATATGGTCATTGGGGTTCCTGCATTCTTAACAATTGCTATGATGGCTTTCAGTTATAATATAGCTAATGGAATATCCTTTGGTATTGTGGCTTATGTCATTCTTGCTTTCTTTGGTAATCTAATTGAGAAGAAAAAATATAACGTTCACTGGTTGATGTGGGTGTTATCCGTACTGATCGTTCTTAGATACGTGTTTTTCGGAAGTGCAGCCTAATAAATATTGATCTGTAGAACCAGTATCGCCATTATGGCTATACTGGTTTTTTTTGTTGGGTTTATTAGATGAGAAAGGTGATGTGGATGATCTGTAAATATTTTCTCTTCATATAATAAAGGAGGAAGATAAAAATTGGATTGTTGCATATGTGAATGGAAGGCATTACGAGAATAATCATATGCTAGTTCTTAGATTATTTTTTTTGTAAATAAACTTGTTATTTAAAAGAACTCATGATATATTGGTAATCCGGTTGAGAGAACAAATTGTTCTTTAGGACAAACAGTAATCTCGTGTTTATGAGAAAGAAAATAAAACTTGTATTTACAAATCGGACATGGTATTATATAAAAGTTGTCACCGAGACACACTGGTGAATAACGAGAGAG